>NZ_JALKFU020000009.1 GCF_023242965.2 Frankia sp. AgKG'84/4 | reverse complement strand
CGGCAGGTCCTCAAGGGCTACACCCCGGTGGACGGGTACCCGACCGACCATGTTCCGACGCGCCGCGCCGCGGCCGAGGCGCGTTTCGCGGACCTGCTTGGGGCGGCGAGCGCGAATGCGTGACGAACTGGCGAAGTGGCTCGACCGTGACGATCTTGTGATCGAGCAGGTGTCGGGCGGTTCGTCGAACCTGACTTTCCGGGTCCGCAGCGGTGACGACGACTGGATCCTGCGCCGCCCGCCGCTCTCGCACGTGCTGGCCACGGCGAACGACATGCGCCGGGAGTGGACCGCGCAGCTGGCGTTGCACGGGTCGGCGGTGCCGGTGCCGCGGGTGGTCCGTACCTGCACCGACGAATCGGTGCTCGGCTCGCCGTTCTACCTGATGGAACGCCTCGACGGCATCGTGTTCAACGACGCCTCCGACGTCGCCCACCTCACCCCGGCGCAGGCGGCTGACTGCTCGCACGAGCTCGTGGATGTCCTCGCCCGGCTGCACGCTGTCGAGCCCGCCGCGGTCGGGCTCAGCGAGTTCGGCCGGCCGGTCGGCTTCATGCAACGTCAGCTGCGCCGCTGGCGGACCCAGTGGGAGCGGTCGAAGCGGTGGGAACGTCCGGAGATCGACGAGATCGCCCGGCGCCTCGACGCCGCGCTCCCGCCCGAGGGGCCGGCAGCGATCGTGCACGGCGACTACTCGTTCAACAACACGATGTTCTTCCGCTCGCCGCCGACCCGCATGCAGGCCCTGCTGGACTGGGAGATGTCGACCCTCGGCGACCCGTTCACCGACGTCGGCACCCTCGCCGTCTACTGGGGCCGGGCCGGTGAGCTGATGTGGCGATCACGGGAGCACCCGCAGCCACACCGCGCGGGCCCCGGTTTCCCCACGACGGACGAACTCCTCGAACGGTACGCCGCCACGAGCGGGCGGGACCTGTCCACCATCGGCTACTACCAGGCGTTCGCCTGCTACAAGCTGGCGGTGATCGCCGAAGGAGCCCGGGTCCGCCGGGCCGCGACCCCCGATCAGGCACCCGGCGACGACGCGATCGTCGGTGAACTCGCCGACCTGGCACTGGCGACGCTGCCGGGATGAGCGGCACGGAGTTGGACCCGCGGTTGGCCGACCTGCGCGCGGCCACGGATCGGCTGACCGGGGCGGGCGGGCCCGTTCGAGGTCGCCGAGCAGGACGTGCTCGGCGAACGGATGCCCGTGTACGCGAGCAGGCCGCGGTCGCTGCGCGAGATCCTCGTCTCGGGCGCGGCCAGCGGTGACGGTGACCGCTACGTGTTCAGCGACGGCCGGCGGTTCGGCCGGCGCGACCCGGCCCGCCAGGCCGCGTCCCTCGCCGCTGCCCTTACGGCCCGCTACGGGATCAGGCCCGGTGACCGCGTCGCGGTCTGCGCCGCGAACTGCCCCGAATGGCTCCAGCTCTTCTGGGCGGTGACCAGCATGAACGCCGTGCTCGTCGCGATGAACGGCTGGTGGAGCGGCGCCGAGATGAGGGGCGCCCTCGAGCTGACCGAGCCCACGCTGGTGCTCATGGACGAGAAACGCCACGCCCGGCTCGAGGGCGACCCGGGCGTGCGGGTCCTGGTGGCGGAACGCGACGTCCCGGGCCGTCATCGGGTACCTGCAGACGCAGTTCTTCCTCGGCGCCCGGTCGAGGGCACTTGCCGGCGCTTCCCCCGCCGCCGCGCCGAACCGGCTGGTGCCGTTCCCGATGTTCCACGTCTCCGGTCTCGCCGCCGCGGTGTCGCCGATGATGGGCGCGGGCACGACGGTCGGGCCGCTGGGGCCCCTTCGTCGAGGAGGACGTCCGCGACCTCGGCCACTACCTGCCGGTCGAACGCATCCTCTTCGGCTCCGACTGGCCCCACGGCGAGGGCTTCCCCGCCCCGAGGGACTTCCTCGCGAACGTCGCCGACTTCACCCCCGCCGAGCAGCACCGCATCATGTACGACAACGCCCGGGAACTGACCTTCCCGCGCTGAGCGTGAGCCCGGATCCGGATCGGGGGCGAGGAGTGCCGCCGTCGCCGAGCATCGATGGGCGTCGCGCCGGGCGTCACCCGACGTGGCCGGTGGGACCGGTGAGTTCGATCCAACGGGCCGGATCATTGATCACAGCGGCCAGCTTCACGAACGCCGCGCCGGTCGCGCCCGGGGCGGGGCCGGTGTCCGCGGCGACGATCCGGGGCGGGGCCCACCGCGCCGACAGGACGCGGGCCCGAAGCTGATCCTCCAGGTCCGGTCGCAACCAGGGAAGGACCTGCCCGAGGTAACCGCCGAGGACCACAGTCGGGATGTCGACAACGTTGATCACACTGGCCAGGGCGACGGCCAGCGCCCCGGATGCGGTGGCGATGGCCCGCAGGGCCGCCGGGTCACCCGCCGCCGCGTGGTGGCGTACCTGTCCGGACGGGGTGGTGTCCGTCAGCCCGGCCGCGGCGAGCAGGGCGTGTCGGCCGGCGTACTGCTCGAGGCAGCCGGTGGAGCCGCAGCGGCAGGTCGGGCCGGCCGGGTCAACGCAGACGTGCCCGATCTCGCCGCCCCATCCGTGGCGGCCGGCCGCGACCCTGCCAGCCCGCACGACAGCTCCGCCGATGCCGATTCCGCCGGACAGGTAGAGGAAGTCGGTCAGCGGCCCCGGTCGGCCCGGCGCCGTCTCGGCGACCGTGCCAGCGGCCAGGTCGGCCTCGTTACCGATCGTCAACGGCAGGCCGGCGAGGAACCGTTCGCCCAGCAGCCGCGCGGGACGGACGTCGGTCCACCCGAGGTTCGGCGCCCGCCGCAGCAACCCCTCCTCGACCGAGACGATCCCGGGCAGGGCCAGCCCGGCGCCGATGATCCGCAGCCCAGCGGGCAGCGCTGACATCAGGCTGGTGCCTACGGCGCCCAGCCGACGCAGCGTCGCGGCCGGGTCGCTGGCAACGAAGTCGCCGGGTGTGACGTGCTCCGTCACGATCTCTCCGCGCAGGTTCACGACCCGGGCGGCCAGGAATCCGACGTCGACCTGAAGGCCCAACGCCACCAGTCGCGAACCGGGGACGAGCGGCGTGGCAGGACGTCCGCGACGCGGCTGGGCGGGCCGCGCAGCCTCCTCGACGATGCCGGCGGCGACCAGCTCGTCCACCAGGCGGGACACGGTGGCCCGGGTCATCGAGGCCGCCGTGGCGACGTCGGCCCGCGACGGCGGCACCGCGTGGGCCTGGATGATCCGGGCGACCAACGCCAGATTGCTCTCCCGCAGAGTCGCCTGGCGGGCGCCGGTCGAGCGCCGAACCAGCAGGGCGGACGCCGGGGCGGAGATGCCCGGCGGCAGGGTGGACACACGTTGACGCTACCGGTTCCCTGTTTTATGTTTTACGGAAATACAAAACGCTCGACGCGAGGATCGGAGCAGGCGATGACGCGAGAGCCCACCCCGCGGGACAGGTTCTCGTTCGGGCTGTGGACGGTCGGCTGGCTCGGCGTCGATCCGTTCGGCACGGCGAGCCGCACCCCGCTCGAGCCGTGGGAGTACGCCACCCGGCTGGCCGAGCTCGGCGCGTGGGGCATCACCCTGCACGACAACGACATCTTCGGGTTCGACGCCGACGCCGCCACCGCCGCGGCGCGGTGCCGCCGGCTGAAAGAGGCCACCGACGCCGCCGGTCTCGTCATCGAGATGGTGACCACCAACACCTTCACCCATCCGGTGTTCAAGGACGGCGGCCTGACGTCGAACGACCGGGCGGTACGCCGGTTCGGCCTGCGCAAGGTGCTGCGCGCGGTCGACCTCGCCGCGCAGCTCGGCGCGAGCACCTTCGTCATGTGGGGTGGGCGCGAGGGCAGCGAGTACGACGGCTCAAAGGACGTCTTCGCCGCGCTGGAGCGCTACCGGGAGGGCATCGACACCGTCGCCGGCTACATCAGGTCCCAGGGCTACGACCTGCGGATCGCCCTCGAACCGAAGCCGAACGAGCCGCGCGGCGACATCCTCCTGCCGACCGTGGGGCACGCGCTGGCGCTGATCGCGCAGCTTGAGCACGGCGACATCGTCGGGGTCAACCCCGAGACCGGGCACGAGCAGATGGCCAACCTCAACTACACCCACGCCCTGGGCCAGGCGCTGTGGAGCGGGAAGCTGTTCCATATCGACCTCAACGGCCAGCGCGGCCTCAAATACGACCAGGACCTGGTCTTCGGCCATGGCGACCTCGTCTCGGCGTTCTTCACCGTCGACCTGCTCGAAAACGGCTTCCCTGGCTATCCCGACGGGCCCCGCTACACCGGGCCGCGCCACTTCGACTACAAGCCGTCCCGCACCGAGGGCATGACCGGTGTCTGGGCCTCCGCCCAGGCATGCATGGCGACCTATCTGCGGCTGGCCGAGAAGGCGGCCGCGTTCCGCGCCGACCCCGAGGTCCGCGAGGCGCTGGCCTACTCCGGGGTCCTCGAGCTGGCCGAGCCGACGCTCGGCCCCGGCGAGACCGCGGCCGACCTGCTCGCCGCCGACGACGGGTTCGACCCGGTCAAGGCGGCCGAACGGGACTTCGGGTTCGTCCGGCTCCAGCAACTCGCGATCGAACACCTCGTGGGCTGAGCCGCCCTCGCCATGGCACTCGTCGCCGGCATCGACTCGTCCACCCAGTCGTGCAAGGTCGTCGTGCGCGACGTCGAGACCGGCACCCTCGTCCGCCAGGGTTACGCGCCGCATCCCGGCGGAACTGAGATCGACCCCGAGAAGTGGTGGACGGCGCTGCTCGCCGCCCTCGAACAAGCCGGCGGCCTGGGCGACGTCGAAGCCGTCTCGGTGGCCGGGCAGCAGCACGGCCTGATCGCCCTCGACCGTGCCGGCCAGGTCATCCGCCCGGCGCTGCTGTGGAACGACACCCGCTCGGCCGGGGCCGCCGACGACCTCGTCGCCGAGCTCGGGGCAGGGCAGCGGGAGACCGGTGCCCGCCGGTGGGCCGACGCGGTCGGTTCGGTCCCACTCGCCTCGTTCACCGTCACCAAACTGCGGTGGCTGGCCGACCACGAACCGGCCGCCGCCGCCCGCGTCGCCGCGGTCGCCCTTCCGCACGACTGGCTGACCTGGCGACTGGCCGGCGCGACATCGCCGGCGGCGCTGCGGACCGACCGCTCCGAGGCCTCCGGCACCGGCTACTTCGACCCGGTCGAGGGCACCTACCGCCGCGACCTGCTCGCACTCGCGCTGCGCCGCGACAGCGTCGACGACCTCGTGCTTCCCGCCGTCGCTGGCCCGGACGAAGCGGTCGGGCACGGCGATCCCACCGCTGGCTGGGCGCACGTCCTGCTCGCGCCCGGCTGCGGCGACAACGCCGGCGCCGCGCTCGGGTTGGACCTCAGCCCGGGGCAGGCCCTGGTGTCGCTCGGGACGTCCGGTGTCGTCGCCGCCGTCGCCGCGGTCGCCACCCACGATGCGACCGGCGCGGTCGCCGGCTTCGCCGACGCGACCGGCCACTACCTCCCGCTGGCCTGCACCCTCAATGCCAGCCGCGTCCTCGACGCGACGAGAACGCTCCTCGGCGTCGACCAGGACGAGTTCAGCCGCCTCGCCCTGAGCGCGCGACCGGGTGCCGACGGCCTCGTCTTCGTCCCCTACCTCGAAGGCGAACGCACCCCCAACCTGCCCACGGCGACGGGCTCGCTGCACGGTATGACCCTGTCGTCCATGACCCGGGAGAACCTCGCCCGGGCCGCGGTCGAAGGACTGCTGTGCCTGCTGGCCGACTGCCTCGACGCGGTCCGCACCCAAGGCGTCTCGATCGAACGGGTCTGCCTCATCGGCGGCGCAGCCCGCTCCCAGGCCGTACGCCACCTCGCGGCGGCCCTGCTCGACGCGACCGTCGACGTTCCCCCACCCAGCGAGTACGTCGCCGACGGCGCCGCCCGGCAAGCCGCGACCGTCCTGTCCACCAACGGCCGAAACCCATCCTGGCCCGCGGTTGACACCGTCACTTACCCGGCCGAACCGCTCCCCGAGATCCTCAGCAGATACCGCGCCGTGGCGCGGAACTGGGCGGGCGCGCGGCCATAGCCGGCGCCTTGGTAGCGAGGGCCGTCTACCCGGACGTCGAGGGGATCCCCGTCGAAGGCGATGGCAGCCGGCCGCTTCCCTGCTGTCCGCGGTAGCGCGGCGGTGGCGCCGTGCTCGCGCGCGGCACGAGCGCGGGCGGGAGCATCGCCTGGCGCGGCCCCGTCGCCCGGTCTGGCTGGTCGAGCCGGTCGAGTTGGTCGAGTTGGTCGAGTTGGTCGAGCAGCAGAGCTATGCCCTGCTGGCCGAGCGCGCCGAAATCCTGCCGGACGGTGGTCAGCGGCGGGATGAGGTATGCGGACTCCGGCGCGTCGTCGAACCCGATGACGCTGACCTCGTCGGGTACCTGCCGGCCGCCCTGGAACCTGGGCTCGCGGCGTTGGCCAACGCCATGTTCGAGGCGAACCCCACGCTTCAGGCCCTCAGCAACGCTCGGCTGACCAGGCTCGTCGAGGTCGCGAGATCCGCCGTCGTGGCCCAGATCGGCCTGCCGCGAGACGATCCGATGCTGGCGATCGGCTTGGCGGCCGTGGGTGCCACGCTCTCCGAATACCTCGGGCTCCTCTCCCGGGACGGCGCGTCCGAAGAGGCGCACCGCGCGGTCATGGCCTTCCTCTGCCAAGTGATCAGCGCCGCGAGGTCCGCCTGACCGCTGCGACGGGCCGACGGCCGCCCGGCGGGCGTGTGGGGTAGCGAGTGGCGGGCGATCCACTCAACGAGGTGATGTTCTCGGGGGAGGGCCGCTGGTTGGTCACCTCGTTGGAGTTGCGGTCCGAGGCTGTCGCTGATGCGTTTCATCTCCACCTCGGCCCGCTTCTGGAGAGGTGGCGCGTGCAGGGTCAGCTCCGCGCGGATCTTGATCTTCGGGAGACGAGCCGGGGACGCCCGTTGGTTGCACTGGCTGCACTGGCTGCACTGGCTGCACTGGCTGAGCACTATCCGGCGGTGCTGTCGGTGGCTGGCGTCGCGGGCCTCTGGATGTACGGCTCGACGAACTCGTGGAACGTGGACCGGGCGGCAGAGGCCGAGCCGCAGTTCACCACTGTGGTCTACGTCGACGACGACCCGCTCGCGGTGACGAAGCGGCTCGCTCCCATCATCGACGAGCGGTGGCGTTCCGGCGTGGTCCAGCCGTCGTTCGCTGGGCCGCTCCGGTCGCGTGGGAGGCCTGGCGCTGACGTGGACGGACGCGGCCAGCGGGCCCACCGGTGTGTCGTCGTCACAGCGCCCGGTGGGCGACCCGCCGAACCTCAGGGGCGCTCTCGCTCGTTCTGATCAGACGTCGTCGGGTCGGCCAAGTCCGGGGGCCGCAGGTCGCGCAGCCAGTACTCGTGCATCAACGCGGCGACGGTGTGCTGGCTGTCGAGAAAGACCTGCACGTCGTCGCCAATGGCGGTGGCGTTCTGCTGCCAGGTCGTGTCGCTGACGTCGGCTCCGAAGAAACGTTCGGGTTCGAGCACATCCTCGACTGACGCGAAACCCTCCTCCGAGATGGCGTCGAACTGCGGGGCCGCGGGTGCCAGGCCGCGGGCGACGACGTTGCGGACGTAGGTGTGTTGCGGGTGGATCCGCAGCGACATCGGTTGGTGCGTGTCGATCCAGTGGCGCTCGAACTGGTCGTGCGTCAACGATGGCGACCGGTACAACACCGCGGTCACTGTGCACCCGCTCCGGGGATCTGTCGGGCTCGTCCGCCGGCCGGTCCACCACCGGACGACGGCCTCCGTGACGACGCACGCCGCGTGGTCAGGCCAGATCTCACCGACGAGGCGGGTCACCTCGCCGACGTCCTCGCCCGACTCTGTCCACACGGCGAGGACCGCGGCGAGGCGGCGGGCCCGCGGTCGTCGCGGACCCTGCCACCGCTCCGTAGCCTCGTGATTCTCGAGCTGGAGAACGATCCCGGGGTACTTGTGGGCGTCGAGATCGCGGAGCAGGCGACGATTGAGGCTCACGGTCTCGGCGGGCCCCAGGGCGGGAGCACCGCCGGGCTGGTAGGCGACGAAGACGACCTTCTCCATCAGGGACCTTTCCTGGGCTGGCCCCGGCCGACGGCGCGAGACGACGATCGGTCAGTGCGTTGCATCCGCCGTGCACGATGACTGCCTCCGCAGGCCAGCCGCGCCGACGTCGCGGCTGGCCGCGAAGGCTACTTGCGCCCGCGCTCGCCGTAGAGGATCGCGGGCTCCAGCCCGTTCAGAGTGGGAATGCGCAGCGCGTAGAGCTCCTCGCGCTCGACCCGTTCGGCCTGGGCGGCGATCTGGTGCTCGTCGTAGTGGACCGAGAAGAAGCGCCCGGACACCGCGTCCGCCTTGCCCGAGGCGAGGAAGAAGCACAGCTCGGCCGCCCGCTCCGGCGGGTACCAGCCCTTGTCCTCCAGCTCGTGGCCCGGCGGGAAGATCCACGAGAAGTTCTCGGGCGGGTTTTGCGCGAGCTTCTCGCGCTTCGGCCAGAGTGGATCGGTCAGCTTGCTGAGCACATTTCCTGGTGTGATCGAGAACACCGAGACTCCACGCCCGTCCAGTTCCAGCGCGAGCATCTCGGAGAAGCGGATGATCGCTGTTTTCGAAACGCCGTACGGCATGAGATACGGCATGCCGAGCATGCCCGCACCGCTGGCCACGTTGATGATCCGCCCCTGGCCGGCCTCGAGCATGCCTGGTAACGCCAACCTGGTCGCCAACATCGCGGCGACCAGGTTCAGGTTGAGGCCCTGCAGGATGGCCTCCGGCTCCATCTTCTCGAATTTGCCGTTGGTCCCGGGGACCCCGCCGCCCGCATTGTTGACCAGTAGGGTCGGCGTACCGAACGTGGCCTTGGCGAAGTCAAGAACCAGCTGTACGGCGGCCAGGTCGGTCACATCGGCGGCGTGCGCCGCCGCCTGCCCGCCTGCTGACCTGATGAGAGATGCGGTCTCCTCGATCTCGCCGCCGGAACGGGCTACGGGGACGACCGCCGCACCCGCCTCGGCGAACCGCAGGGCGATTGCGCGACCGATGCCACGCCCGGCACCCGTCACCACTGCGACGTGACCTGCCAGCTCACTCATAAGGAACTCACCTTCCGGATTCGTTTAGATTTTTCGCATTCAGGCCGTAAACAGTCGCCGCCACAGCGCCACCCCGAGTTCCGGGTCCAGCGTCGACGCGCGGGTTGGTGGCGGAAGGCGTGTGCAGGCCTTCCGCGATGCGGTCGAGGACCTTCGCGGCCGACGGCGGTGGGACGAGTTGCAGGGCGACGTGGTCCGCGCCGGCGGCCTGGTGTTCCGTCAGGCGGGTGCCCAGGGCGGTGGCGTCGTCGGGCACGACGAGGGCGTCGATGAGCGCGTCGCTGGTGGTGGCGAGGTCGGCGTGGGTGAAGCCGAACCTGAGTAGATTCCGCTGGTAGTTCGGCATCGCCAGGCACAGGCCGAGGTATTCGCGCAGCTTGTCGGACCAGCCGGTGCCGGTGGCGCCGACCGCGACCATCTGTGACGGCGCGATCCAGGGATCGGGGCCGATGCAGGCGCGGGCGGCGGTGGTGTGGGCGATCGGGGTGAAGTAGGTGTGCAGACCGTCGGTGGCGGCCGCGGCGAGTTCGATCATCCGGGGTCCGAGTGCGCCGAGGAACCGGGGTGGCAGAACTCGGCGGCCCAGGGTGGCGTCCATGGCGGCGACGTACTCGCGGATGGCGCTCAGCGGGCGGCTGTAGCTGGCGCCGCGCTGCTCGGTGAGGTGCTGGTGGCTGGTGCCGAGCCCGAGGGCGAACCGGCCGGGAAAGGCCTCGTTCAGGGTCGAGGCGGCGGCGACCATCGCCTCGGGATCGCGGGCACGAATGGTCGCGACGCCGAGGGCGACGATGAGCCGGTCGGTCGCCTGGAGATAGAGGGCGGCGCGGACGAACGGGTCGACGCCGCTGTACTCCGGCAGCCAGACGGTGGTGATACCGGCCTGTTCGAGGTCCCGGACAGCGGCGAGTGCCTCGGCTGCCGGCAGCCGGTCGAGGAACCCACCCCACAGCCCGACGCCACCCGGAAGAACGCCTCGTGCCGCCCCCGCCCCGCGATGGCCGTCGCCGGAACTGCCACCATGATCGCCGCTTCCTGACGTCATCGCCGCAGTCCTCTCCGCCGGATGCCCGGGCCTGCCGACAGGGCGTCCCGGCCCTCCCGAGACGCTAGCATTCGGACAATCTTGCACGAATGTCCCATGATTGGGATAGTGCTCGGCACGGCGGCCAAGCGTGAGCGCTGCCGGGGATCCGGAGTTGAGTTGATGATCAGAGCCAGCGTGGCGCCTCGCAGCGGGCCGCGCCCAGTGTCCCACCGCAGGCCGCCGTGGCGATCGTTACGCCAGCGGGCACGGACAGCCTGGTGACCGCCGTCGAGAGTGTTCCCCTGACGCAGCTGCCGGCCCGCGGCATTCCCGTCCCCTCCTCGGTCAGTCCCGCGGCGCGGGCGATCATCGGGGCGCCGCGGCCGGAGCCGCTCGTCTACCCGCCACTCGACGATGTGGCTGGCTGGAAGACGCTGGTCGCCAGCCAGGACGCGGGGGTCGCCGCGATGCTGGGCGCCTGGCCGGTCGATGCCGCGGTGACCGTCGAGGATGTCGATGTCGATGGCGTACGCGTCTACCGGGTGACGCCGCCCGAGGCGCCCGACGGGCGCGTCTACCTGGATCTGCACGGTGGCGCGCTGATCCTCGGCGGTGGTGAGATCTGCCGCGCGATGGCGGTGCGCACCGCGGCCCAGGTGGGAGCCCGGGTCTGGTCCGTTGACTACCGGATGCCGCCCGACCATCCGTACCCGGCGCCGTTGGACGACTGCTTCGCCGTCTACCGGGCGCTGCTGAGGGAGTACCGCCCCGAACAGATCGTTGTCGGTGGCGGGTCCGCCGGCGGCAACCTGGCGGTGGCAATGCTGCTGCGGGCGCGCGACGCGGGGCTGCCGCTACCGGTCGCCCTGGTGCTGACCACGCCGGAGGTCGATCTCACCGAATCCGGCGACTCGTTCCAGACGAACCTGGGCCTCGACCCGGTGATACAGGGCAGCCTCATGGCGGTGAATCTCCTTTACGCTGCCGGCCGTGATCTGGCGGATCCCGCTCTCTCGCCGCTGTTCGGCGACTTCACGAAGGGTTTCCCGCCCACCCTGCTCACCACCGGCACCCGGGACATGTTCCTGTCGAACACGGTGCGGATGCACCGTGCGCTGCGTTCCGCTGGCATTGCCGCGGATCTGCATGTCCTGGAAGCGGCCGGTCATGGCGGTTTCCTCGGCATGGCTCCCGAGGACGCGGACCTGGATCGTGAGGTCCGCGCCTTCGTCGACGCCCACTGGTCAGGCTGACGGTGCCCGGCACGGTCAGGGTTTCCTGACCGGAAATCAGAGCTTCCCGGCAGAAAAGTTGAGGCGGGCGGCGGAGTAGCCGCCTGAGATTGAGGTGAGTCGAATGGCTGAACGGCTGAAAGGCAAAGTGGCCCTGGTGACCGGCGCCGGAAACGGCGTGGGGAAGTCGTGCGCGCTCGCCCTCGCGGCGCAGGGCGCATCGGTGGTCGTGAACGACCTCGGGACCAGCGAGTTCGCCGTGGGCGAGAGTAGATCCGCCGCGGACGCGACGACCAAGGAGATCCGGGCCGCCGGCGGTAGGGCGGAGCCGAGCTATGACTCCGTCGCGAGCTCGGACGGGGTCGCCAACCTGGTACGCATCGCCGAGGAGGCGTTCGGCCCGGTCGATATCGTCGTCGGCTGCGCCGGGGCGATCCTGCCGGGCGACCTGTCCGCGTCGGACGAGGACTACCACCGGTTCATCGATCTGTTCCTGTCGCAGAAGTTCTGGCTCGCGCGGGCGACCGTCCCGGGAATGGCCGAGCGTGGCTGGGGACGATTCATCGCCGCCACGTCCGAG
Organism: Frankia sp. AgKG'84/4; assembly: GCF_023242965.2. Taxonomy (GTDB): domain Bacteria; phylum Actinomycetota; class Actinomycetes; order Frankiales; family Frankiaceae; genus Frankia. The sequence continues at coordinate 22,090 of NZ_JALKFU020000009.1, read as the reverse complement.
GGCGCGCGGGGCACGGTCAGCAACCCGGTCTTCGCGGCGGCGATGGGGGGAGTGATCTCCCTGGTCAAGGCAATCGCCAATGATCATCGGGGTAGGGGTGTGACCGCCAACTGCCTCGCCCCCGGGGCGACGACCCGCCTGTCGCAGGTCGTGGTCCCGCAGATGGAGCAGGCATATCGGGAAGGCAGGATCACCAAGGAGATGTTCGAGGCGGCCAAGGCCGGCCCGGGCCCCTTGACGCACGTGTCGCCGATCGTCGCGTGGCTGTGCACCGACGCCGCCGCGGACGTGACCGGCCGCGTGTTCAACGCGAAGGGCGGGAAGGTGAGCGTGTGGTCGGACTACGAGGAAGTGCGCTCCATCTACCGCGGCGACCCGAGTACATCACCGCCGTGGGCGCTCGAGGAGCTGGACCAGCTCGTCCCCTCCGAGCTGCTCGGCTGAGCCTGGTCCACGCAGGTGACTGCTGGACACAAGGCGCCAACGCTGTGCCTTCCGGCCCGCGGAATCGCCGAGGGCTGCCGTGATCTTAAGGAGGATGCCGTGACCGGCACCGCCGAGCACCTGAATGTGAGCAGAACCCCCGCGCGGCGAGCCCAGTTACTGCTGGAGCAGATGACGGTCGCGGAGAAGTCGCGGCAGTTGACGTGCCTCATGCCGATGCTGCTGTTGCGCGAGGGACGTCTGATCGAGGACGCGGCGACGAAGATGCTGACCACCGGCATCGGAGCCATGGTGGCCCTGCATACCGAGGACCCCACGCGTGTCGCGACGGGGGTCAACGAGGTCCAGCGTTTCCTGGTCGAGCGCACCCGCCTGGGCATCCCGGCCCTGTTCCAGGTGGAGGCGCTCAGCGGCGTCGTGACGCCGCGCCATCCCATCTTCCCGACGGCGATCGCGCTGGCGGCGACGTGGAGCCCCGACCTCGTCCGCGAGATGACCGACATCATCCGCAAGCAGATGATCAGGCTTGGCCTGCGGCACGCGCTGTCGCCGGTGCTCGACATCGCGTTCGACCCGCGGTGGGGGCGGGTGCACGAGACCTATGGCGAGGACCCCCTGCTGGCCGCCACGTTCGGGGTCGCGTTCGTCCGGGGACTGCAGGGTGACGACCTGTCGAACGGCGTCGTGGCCACCGCCAAGCACTTCCTCGGCTTCGGGCTGGGGCAGGGCGGACTCAACGCCTCCTCCTTCGAGGCGGGCAGCCGCTTCACCCGTGACGTGGTCGCCTTCCCGGTCGAGGCCGCGATCAACGCCGCCGGGCTGCGGTCGGTGATGACCTCCTACGGCGACGTGGACGGCGTGCCCGCCGGCGTGTCCCGGGAGCTGTTGCACGGCCTGCTGCGCGACGAGATGGGCTTCGACGGCTTCGTCATCGCCGACTACATGGCGATGCAGCACGCGCTGGACCGCCAGCTCGTCGCGACGGACAAGGCCGAGATCGCGCGCTACGCGCTACACGCCGGCCTGGACCTGGAGGCGCCGTTCATCTTCGCCTATGGCGAGACGCTCGCGGCGGAGGTCGAGGCCGGTCGTGTTCCGGTCGCCGAACTGGACACCGCCGTACTACGCCTGCTGACGGTCAAGTTCGAGCTGGGCCTCTTCGAGCAGCCATACGCGCCCGAGGGTCCGGTGGAGATCACCCCGGTGACGGCCGAGGGTGCCGACCTGGCCGACGAGCTCGCCGAGCGCAGCGTGGTCCTGCTGGAGAACGACGGCGTCCTGCCGCTGCGGCCGGGGTTGAGGATCGCGGTCGTCGGACCGCTCGGGCACGAGGCCCGCCAGCAGTTCGCGACCTACACCTACCCGGTCGGCCGGGACATGTACCGGTTCATGGAGTCGGGCGGCCTGGGGAACCTGGAAGGCATGGACTTCTTCCGCGCCGATCCCGAGGGCGTGGACACCCGCGACCTGGACTCCGAGGGCTACGTCCGGTACAGGTACGGGACTCGCTCGCTGGCTGAGGAGATCACCGACCGGGCGGCGCGGGTCGTCGTCGAACCTGCGTGCGGGCTGACGGACCATCTCGACGGCGAGGCGATCGCGCGGGCGGTCGCCGCGGCCCGGGAGGCCGATGTCGTCATCCTGGCGCTGGGCGGCCACAGCGCCGCGATCGGCGGTGGCACCGAGGGGGAGGGCACCGACACGGCCGACGTCGCACTTCCGGCCGTGCAGCGTGAGCTGGCCGACGCCGTGGCGGCGACCGGCACGCCCTATGTGGCCGTCCTGATCCAGGGCCGCCCCTATCCGCTGCCCTCCGCCGTGCTCGAGGCCTCCGCTCTGGTCGTGGCATCCTTCGCCGGGCAGGCCGGAACGCGGGCGCTGGCGCGGGCGCTGTTCGGCGAGGTGAATCCCGGCGGCAAGCTGCCTTACACCATTCCCCGCCATGGTGGGCAGTTCCCGATCTACCACTACCAGCGTGCGGACAGCGGATACCGACGAGATGCCGTCATCCGTGGTCTGCACTATCGCGACCTGTCGGCCACGCCGCAGTACCCCTTCGGCTTCGGCCGCAGCTACACCAGCTTCGATCTGTCCGACTTCGACGTGACCGCGGAGATCGCCACCGATGGGATTCTCACGGCGGCGCTGACCGTGACCAATGTCGGCGACCGGGCCGGTTCCGAGGTGGTCCAGCTCTACGCCCGCGTCAACGCGGCAGTGGTGACGAGACCCGCGCAGCAGCTGACCGGATTCGCCCGGGTCGACCTCGACCCAGGCCAGGCCATTCGGGTGACCTTCCAGGTCTCGGCGGACCAGTTCGCGTTCAGTGGAGTCGACCGCCGGGTCGCCGTCGAGGCCGCCAAGGTCGACCTGTTCGCCGGAACGTCCTCCGACGACCGACGGCTGGAAGCCTCGTCGCGGGTTGTCGGGAATCGGCGTGTGCTGCAGCCGGCGAAGCGCACCTTTCTGCCCACCGTCGAACTCGCGCCGCTCGGCGCGAACCTGGTCTCGTAGACCTCCGCCGAGTCCCTCCCAGACCTTTCCGCGCGTGCCTTCGCGGACCGATTCGCCGCGAACAACCAGCTACGGAGACTGGAGCCGCACATGACAGAGGGGCTCGACCGCGGTGGTGGCGCGGCCATCGACGACGCGGTGGAGATCCTCGAGATCGCGGTACCCGTCGATGGTGCGCTGATCGACACGAAGCTCTACAGAAATGCGGGAACGCCGGCCGTCGCGGCACTGCTGTGGATGCACGGCGGCGGTTTCTCCGGCGGGTCCATGAACATGCCGGAAGGCGACGCCGTCTCGCGGGCGCTCGCGCGCGGGGGCGTGGCTGTGCTCAACGTCGACTACCGGCGCGTGCCACCACTGAGCCGCGTGCGGCGCTGGCGCGGCGGGGCGGCCGTGCGTTTCCCACTTCCCGTGCTCGACTGTCTCGCCGCCTGGCACCGGCTCGTCGACGAAGCGGAACCACTCGGTCTGGCGGCCGACCAGATCTTCGTGGGCGGGGCGAGCGCCGGCGCCAACCTCGCCGTCATGAGCACGCTGCGTGCCGCGGGGGCGGGGCTCGCGGCGCCGGCCGGGCTGCTGTTGGCCTACCCGCTGCTGCATCCCGTGCTGCCGGCCCCGCTGCCCGGCGCCGGCCAGAGCCTGCGTGGACGGCTCCTGAGCCGCGTAGCGCGGCGCTCGGTCCGGATGATGTCCGCGAATTTCGTGGGAGCGGTGAACGCGGACCGCCTCGCCGAGGCGTTCCCGCGCCCGGAGGATCTCGGTGACTTCCCGCCCACGCTCATCGTCACCGGGGAGCACGACACGCTCCGCCGGTCAGGTGAGGCATTCGCGGACGATCTGCGCCTGCGGGGCGCCGAGGTGGATCTCCAGATGGAGCTGGGGGTTCGCCACGGTCACCTCAACGCTCCCGCCTCGGCGCCGTTCAGGCACACCATGGCGAGCTTCACCACCTGGCTGGGCGCACACCGTGCGTGAGGCACCACGGAGTCATACGGGCTGCGAGGCCGACTTGAGCCGTGGCGCGCCTTCTAGTAATTTCTCCCGCCAGGGAGATAATAGTCGCCGGCAACGCGCCGCCGAGTGGGTTTGGCGCCGCCCTCCGGCGCGCCGATCGAGCGCGGTCTCGTTGACGGAAGGCGCGGCTCACGGGCCTCGGTGCCGCGATCGGAAGCGTTCGATTCGCCTCCTGATCACAGCGACGTGGCAGCTCTGGCCGCCAGCCGGGCCACCCGCGCCGAGCGCCGGCCGTCCAGTAGGGAGTGCCCCGTGATCCGCCAATCGTTCAACCAGGGCTGGCACGTTCGTGGCGAGCACCAGGCCGCCTCTGTCGGCCCGGTGACTGTCCCGTACGACGCCATGCTCTTCGAGACACGGGACCCGACGACTCGCAACGGGCACAACACCGGGTACTTCCCCGGCGGCGTCTACCGCTATTCGAAGACGTTCCGGGCCGCCGAGCAGTGGCGTGAGCGCAGCGTCAGCCTGGAGTTCGAGGGCGTGTACGCGCGCTCGGAGGTCTTCCTCAACGGCCATCGCGTCGGCGGGCGCCCGTCCGGTTATGCGGTATTTCTGGTCGCGCTGGATGAGTTCCTCGAGTACGGCACCGACAACCTCGTCGAGGTCGTCGCGCACAACGACCTCGTGCCGAACAGCCGCTGGTACTCGGGCAGCGGCATCTACCGGCCCGTGCATCTCCTCGTCGGCGAACGCCTGCGGGTGACCCCTGACGGCCTGCGGGTCAGCACGAAGGCGGTCGACAGTGCCGGGGCGACCGTCGAAGTCGTGATCGAGATCCGCAATGACTGGCCCGACGACCGGTCGGCGAGAGCCACCACCATCCTGCGGGGCCCGAGCGCCGACATCGGGCCGATCGAGGAGCGGTTTTCCGTCGAACCCGGCGCGACGATGACGGTGCGTCAGCGTATCGCGGTGCCGGCGCCGGCACTCTGGTCTCCCGCGAGCCCGCAGCTCTACACCGCGTCGGTCGTTCTGACCGACGGCGACAGGGTCGTCGACCGGGCCACCGCCGACTTCGGCATTCGCACCCTGACGGTCGACGCCCGGCACGGCCTGCGTATCAACGGTGCGACCGTGAAGCTGCGTGGGGCGGCGATTCACCACGACAACGGCGTGATCGGTGCGCACACCCTGGACGCGGCCGAGGAGCGCCGTGTCCGCATCCTCAAGGACAGCGGTTTCAACGCCATCCGCAGTGCGCACAACCCGATCTCGCGGGCGACCCTGCGCGCCTGCGACCGGCAGGGCGTGCTCGTCATGGACGAGCTCACCGACGTGTGGTGGCGGCCGAAGAGCGGCGCCGACTACTCGGCGGAGTTCGAGCAGTGGTGGGAACGCGACCTCGCATCGATGATCGCGAAGGATTTCAACCACCCGTCGGTAGTGCTCTACTCCATGGGCAACGAGATCCCCGAGACCGCGACAGCACGAGGCATCCAGCAGAACCGCGCGATGGCCGAGCGCGCCCGTGAGCTGGACCCGACGCGCCTCGTCACCAACTGCATCAACGGCTTCCTCAACCTCATCTTCCGGAAGAAGAGTCAGGAGCGGCCCGCGAAGAACTCCGATGAGCAGACGGGGGACGTGACGCCGAACAACAACGTCATCGCCGTTCTCAACCTGCTCATGGGGATCCTCCACCCGGCGCTGCGACACATCGTCCGTCTGCCGGCGGTCGACAGGCGGACTCGTGACGCCTTCGCCGCTCTCGACGTCGCCGGTTACAACTACATGATCGGCCGCTACCGAAAGGACGCGACGATCCATCCTGAGCGGGTGATCGTCGGTAGTGAGACCGGCCCGACGGACACGGTCGCGGTCTGGCGAGAGATCGAGACCTGTCCGCACGTCATCGGCGACTTCACCTGGACCGGCTGGGACTACATCGGAGAAGCGGCGATCGCGGTCCTCCCGTACGGCCGTCGGCCGTCCCTGATTGGTCCTTGGCCGAGCCTGCTGGCGGGCGAACCGGTGATCGACATCACGGGGCACCGCCAGACCCAGTCGTATCTCAACGAGATCCTCTGGCACCTTCGCACGGCTCCCCACCTCGCCGTGCAGCCGGTGAACCATGCCGGCGAGAAGCAGTACTCCAACGCCTGGCGAAGCACCAACTCCATCCACAGCTGGAGCTGGGAGGGCTGTGAGGGGCGGACCGCGGTGGTCGAGGTGTACGCCGACGCCCACCGGGTGGAGCTCCTGCTCAACGGGGATCAGATCGGCGCTGGGCCAGCGGGGCCGGACAAGGGCTACCTGGCCACGTTCCGCGTGCCCTACCGGCCCGGTGACCTCACGGCCGTCGCCTATGACGCGGACGGGAAGGAACTCGGGCGTGACACCCTCACCAGCGCCGGCACTGGTCTGCGGCTCCGGGTGCGGCCCGAACGCGACGAGTTGCGGGCCGATGGGGCCGACCTCGCCTATCTCCACATCGCGCTCACGGACGCCGCGGGAACGGTGCGCCCCCTCGTCGACCGTGTCGTCACGGTCGACGTGGCCGGCGCCGGCACGCTCCTCGGGTTCGGGAGCGCTCAGCCCGTCACCGAGGAGGGTTTCTCGGACCGTCGGCACTCGACTTACTGGGGACGAGCGCTCGCCGTCGTCCGGGCTGGACTCGAACCCGGCGACGTCACGGTCACGGTGACCGCTGACGGGTGCGAGCCCGAATCCGTCGTCCTACCGGCGACAGCCGTTTCCGCGGCGGAGACATCCGATTCCACGAGCCCGTGACCGCCGCAGCCCGCTTCGACAACCTCGTCGGGGGAATTCCGTCCGGACATCACAGACTCCGTGCTTTCGTCGTCGCACAGTCGGCGGACAGGGAGTGATTATCGAGAGGACAAAGAAAGATGCGTCTTTACAAGTTAGCCGCCGCCGTGGCGGCGATGGTGATCGCCACCGCGGCGGCCGGTTGCTCGTCGAGCTCGGGTGGTTCCGACGGTGCGAGTGCGAGCGGCACCTGGAAGCTGGGGTCCCCGCTGACATGTAGCGGCCCGCTCGCCTCATCCGCAGGCCCGTACTGCGATGCGGTCAAGGCCTGGGCGAAATCGGTCAATGCGAGCGGTGGTATCAACGGGCACAAGATCGACCTTATTCTCAAGGATGACGCAGGAAACCCTGCGACCGGACAGCGGAACGTGCGTGAGCTGGTCGAGAAGGATCATGTCATCGCGCTGATCGGGCTCCCACCCGCCTATACGTTCGCTGCCTATCTGAAGGCCAAGAACGTCCCGGCGATCGGTTTCATCGCGAACTCTGACTACCGGAACCCCGCATTCTTTGGCGTCGGCATGAACCCGTTCGCCGGCGTCTTCTCCGTCACCCGGGAGACGAGCCGGGTCGGCACGAAGAACTTTGGCTTCGCCTACTGCGCGGAGTCCGCGGGCTGTGCCCAGTCCCTGCCGATCATCCAGCTGGCGGCAACCAGTGCCGGGCAGACCACGACCGCGGTCAAGATCTCCTCTTCCGCCGCCGACTACACCGCGCCGTGCCTGCAGATGAAGAATGCCGGAGTGCAGTCAGTGCTCATCGGCGCGGCCTCCGACGTCGTTCTGCGGGTATTCGACTCCTGCGTCGCGCAGGGCCTGAAGGCCCGCGTCGCCGTTCTGGCCCAGTCGATCCAGCCGGCCGCCGACTGGCTCAAGGACAAGAACACGGAGGGCATGATCGCGGTGAGTGGTTTCGCGCCGTGGTACGACAGCTCGATCCCGGGGATCAAGACGTACCTCGACGGCATGGCGAAGTACGCGCCGGGCGCCGCGTCCGGTGCGGCCGCCTCCGCCGCCTGGTCGCTCGGGGAGGTGTTCAAGGGGGCCGCGCAGGCCGCGCACCTCGGTGACAACCCCACACCCGCCCAGGTGATCGCCGCGCTGCACGGGCTCCACGGCTACACCGCCGACGGGCTTCTCCCGCCGCTGAGCTTCCCGCAGGGGGCGGAGCAGAACCTGGCCTCGTCGAACTGCTACTTCACGATAACGGTCAAGGGCGGCGCCTTCGCCACCGCGAATGGCGGCAAGCCGGCCTGCGTCGACCAGCAGAAGTTGGCTCCGCTCGAGAAGCTGCTCCCCGCCAGCTGACAGGGGCCGGACCGGGTGGGGCGGCCAGGTCGCGCATGGCCGCCCCACCCGGACTGCCCGCTCTCGTGAGCACGAAAGGTCTTTGACGTTGTTGCCCTTCATCATCGCCGGACTCGTGACCGGCGCGGTCTACGGGCTCGCGGGCGCTGGCTTGGTTTTGACCTACAAGACTTCGGGCGTCTTCAACTTCGCCCATGGTGCCCTGGCGACCATCGCCGCGTACTCGTTCTACTTCCTGCATGTGCAGCACGGAATGCCGTGGCCGCTGGCCGCGGGCCTGATCCTGGTCGTACTCGGCCCCCTCGGCGGCGTTGTGTTCGCCCGATTCGCCAGGGCGCTCGCCGACGCGAGTCTCGCGTTGCGGGTCACGGCGACAGTCGGGGTACTGCTGGTGGTGCAGACCGGGTTCCAGCTCCTCTACGGAACCAGTTCGCGCAAGATTCCGTCCTTCCTGCCGACGAACGTGGTCACGATCTTCGGTACCCGGGTCACCACCGAAAAGATCATCATCTTCGTGGTCGCGGTGACTGCCACCGTCGCGCTTTCGGTCTTCTTCCGCTACGCGCGGCTGGGAATCGCGATGCGCGCTGTTGTGGACGACGCGGAGCTGCTCGATCTGGCGGGCACCAACCCAACCCGGGCCCGGCAGTGGGCGTGGGCGATCGGCGTCGTGTTCGCCATGGTGTCCGGCCTGCTGCTCGCGTCGTCGGTACCGTTGGACCAGACCACGCTGACGCTGCTGGTCGTCCAGGCGTTCGGTGCCGCGGCGATTGGGTCGTTCACCAGCCTGCCGATCACATTCCTGGGCGGGCTGGGGATCGGGCTGCTCGGCTCGCTGGGAACGAAGTACTTCACGACCGGTTTCCTCGCCCAGGTGCCGGCGAGCCTGCCCTTCATCGTCCTGTTCGGAGTCCTGCTGCTGTTCCCGAAGCGGTGGCTGCGGTCGCGTATCCCGAGCGCGCCCGACCGGCGGGCGGACTGGGTGACACCGCCGGTGCTGCAGGTGGGCGTGGGCGTCGTGATTCTCGCCGTCCTCGCGCTGGCACCGACATTCGTGGGTTTCCACCTCGGTGACTGGACGGTCACGCTCACCACGGTGATGCTCTTTCTGTCGCTGGGGTTGCTGGTGCGTACCTCCGGCCAGGTGTCGCTGTCCCACGTCGCGTTCACCGCGATCGGTGCCGCGGCCTTCTCGCATCTGGCGGTCGATCACCACTGGCCGTGGCTGCTGGCGCTCGCCGTGACCGGGCTGGTGGCGGTTCCCGTCGGTGCCCTGCTGGCGATCCCGGCGACCCGGCACGGCGGCCTGTACCTGGCGTTGGCGACGCTGGGGTTCGGTATCGCGGTGCAGCAGCTCTTCTACACGAAGAGCTTCATGTTCGGCGAGCTTAACCTTGGGCTGTCGATGCCCCGCCCGGCGCTGTGGGGCCTGGACTCGGACAAGGGCTTCTACTACGTCTGCCTCGTCCTGACCACGCTGACCGCATTGGGGATCATCGCGTTGGACCGTGGCCGGCTCGGCCGGCTGCTGCGCGGGATGGCCGACTCGCCGGTCGCGCTCGCCACGCACGGGGTCTCGGTGAACACGACCCGGGTCCTGGTCTTCTGTCTGTCGGCGTTCATCGCCGCGATCTCGGGCGCCCTGACCGGGATGGCTCAGATCACCGTGGCGGCGGACAACTACCAGCCGCTGTTGTCCCTGACGTATCTGACCCTCATCGTTGTCACGACCGGCTCCGAGCCCTGGTACGCCCTCCAGGCCGCGGTGGCTCTGACGCTGGTTCCCTCCTATCTCACGCTGGGCAACATCGGGGAGTACATCACGCTCCTCACGAGCGTCACCGTGATCCTCTACGCGCTGATCCCGGCCTCCAAGCGGGTCGCGCCGTCCTGGCTGCGAGGCGCGCTGGACGGTGTGTTCCGCCGCGGGCGCGCCGACGGCACCGGGCGGCACACGGCGGGGGCCGGGCAGGTCGCGGCGCAGGTCCAGCCGCTGTCCCTGACCGTGGCGGGGCTGCGGGTGCAGTTCGGTGGCCTGGTCGCGGTAGACGACGTCGATCTCGCGGCTCGGACCGGGACGATCACCGGGCTCATCGGTCCCAACGGCGCGGGCAAGACCACGACGTTCAACGCCGTCTGCGGGCTGGTCCACCCCACCCGGGGAGCCCTCCGACTCGATCTCGCGGACGTGACGCGGCGCAGCCCGGCGTCGCGGGCACGCCGCGGGCTCGGCCGCACGTTCCAGATCATGGAACTGTTCGACACGATGACCGTGCGCCAGAACGTCGCCCTCGGGCTCGAGGCCGGCCTGGCCGGCGGCAACCCGCTGCGCCAGGTGCTGCCCCGGCGCGCCGACGCCGTCCGGGTGCGCGCGGCGGCCGCCCACGCCCTGGACCTGTGCGGCCTGGGCGAGCTGGCCGACCGGCAGGTCGGAGACCTCTCCACCGGACAGCGCCGCCTCGTCGAGCTCGCCCGCTGCCTGGCCGGGGACTTCCGAATCCTGCTGCTGGACGAGCCCTCGTCCGGTCTTGACCGGGCCGAGACGGCCCGGTTCGGCGAGATCCTCCGGCAGGTGGTGCGCGAACGGGGCATCGGCATTCTGCTCGTCGAACACGACATGGCCCTCGTCAGCGAGGTCTGCGACGAGCTCTATGTCCTCGACTTCGGAAAGCTGCTCATGTCCGGTCCGACGGCCGAGGTGCTCTCGTCCGACACCGTGCGCGCGGCCTATCTCGGCGAGGACGCCGACAGCACGCCGGCGACGGCTTCGCAACCAGTGAAGGAGGTCCAGCCGTGATCGCCGCCCAACTGCGGTTCGAGGGCGTCAGCGCCGGCTATGGCCGCGCTACGGTCCTGCGCGACATCGATCTGGAGATCCCCCCCGCTTCGGTGGTGGCCCTGCTGGGTTCCAACGGCGCCGGGAAGACGACCTTGCTGCGGGTGGCGTCCGGCCTCATGCGCACCGGCGCCGGCCGCGTCCTGGTTGGCGATCGCGACGTCACCCGCGACGCACCGAGCGCCCGGCGCCGCCACGGGGTGTGCCTGATCCCGGAAGGCCGGGGGATCTTCCGGTCGCTGACCGTCCGCGAGAACCTCCTCCTCCAGATCCCGCCCTGGGAGAAGGACACGTCACTCGACACCGCGCTGGACATGTTCCCCGCGCTCAGGACGCGCCTGCATGACACCGCCGGCCGGCTGTCCGGCGGCCAGCAGCAGATGGTCGCGCTCTCCCGCGCCTTCTTCGGCTCACCCTCGCTCGTCATGCTCGACGAGGTCTCCATGGGCCTCGCGCCGATCGTCGTCGATGAGATCTTCGCGGCGCTGCGCACCCTGGCCGCCCGCGGCACGGCACTGCTGATCGTCGAGCAGTACGTGAACCGGGCACTCGCCGTCGCGGACAAGGTCTACATGATCGGCCACGGCCGCATCACCTTCCAGGGCAGCGCAGCCGACCTCGACCAGACGGAGGTGATGCGCCACTACCTCAGCCACGATCTCACGACGGACCACCGCCCGGCCTGACCTGTCATTCGGGTCGTCGAGCCAGGACCGCCAACCAGGAGTCCGGCCAACCAGGAGTCCGGCCAACCAGGAGTCCGGCCAGTCAGGAGTCCGGCTTCCTCAGCCGCGGGCCGCGCCGGAGACGCTGCTCGAACCCATCGATGATGGTCTCGAGAGAGAAGTCGAGGCTGTCCTGTCCGGGAGTGCGGTTCTCGGACAGGACGCGCCGAATGGCGGGCAGCGCGTCGTCGGGCAGCTCGCCGAGGACGCGGCTGACCTCGAGATAGGTGGGGTGCTGGCCGAACCGCACGGCCAGGAGCGCGGCCCGCGCGTCCTCGAAGACAGCCGCGGAGATGAGGGCGAGCCCGCGGGCCGCGGCGTTGACGTCGAACCCCGCGTCCAGCAGTGCCTGCAGCAACTGGTCCGCGGGCCCGAGCACGCCGGCGCCGGGAAGCCGGTTGATGAACAGGGACAGCGAGCTCTGGCGTAGGAGAGCGGCCCGGAGGCTGGTGGCGAAGACGCGGATCGCTTCGGGCCAGTCGTCGAGCGGAAGAACGAGACATGCGAGTTCGGCGCTCAGGGACCGTTCGGCGACCAGCGCGAGCAGCTCGTCCCGTCCAGCGACGTAGTAGCTGATGGCCTTGCGGTCCGCGCCGAGCCGGTCGGCCACGGCCTGCAGGGTCAGAGCCTTCGGTTCGATCGCGGCGGCGGTCTCGATGATGAGCTCGCGGCTCAGTCGGGGTGGGCGCCCCGGGCCGCGACGACCAGCGGCGCGCACACCTCGGGGCTGTGGGCCGGCCCCGGGCGCCGCGGAGGATGTGCTCACATGCGCTCCCAGCGACGAGGGGACCGGACCATCGGCGGGCAGGGCCGACGGGTTCCGGACGGCCGTGAGCGGGGATAGGGAACCCGGTGTACCTTCCCCCGCCCGCGCCTTGCTAGGCGTATCGCAGGCCGAACCCGAACCGATACGTCGGGTTGACCGTATCGAAGGGCTCGTCGGAGTGACCGGCTTCGACGGCGGCCATCGTGGGGGGAATGTCGAACGGGAGCTTCCCCCGCGGCTCGGCCTCGCCGAACAGAACCTGGACGAACACCTCCTGCGAGGCGCCGAAGTTGACGATCAGGGACGCGGCGTCGGCCGCGACCTCGGCCAGGATCGCGGGTCGTTCGAGGTAGACGTCGACCACCGTGGGGACCGTGTGACAGATCGCCTGGATCCGGGCCACCTCGGCGGCGGGGAACGCCAGGGAGCCGGTGTGGAAGAACGTCTCGTAGGTGCCGGGCTCGCCGCGCTGCTCCCACGGCGCGACGAGGCGCACAACGGCGACCTCGGCCTCCTCGGGAGTGTCGACGACCTGCGCGCGGTCGCCGATGACCTCGGCCGAGAGGCCCTCGACGTAGAGGCGCAGCGGGCCGCGCAGGGGCAGTCGGGCGGGGCCGGTCTCGGCGTTCCTGAGCAGCGTGTGCGCGGCCGCCTGGGCGGCCAGGCCCGCCGCCCGGGCCTCGGGGGCGCCGACGAGCGTGTCGGCCCTGCTCTCGTCGACGAAGGGCTGCTCGAAGAGACCGAGCCGGAACTTCTCGCGCAGCAGGCGTCGCACCGAGGTGTCGATGCGCTGTTCGCTCAGGGTCCCGTCGGTGATCAGCGCGTGGAGGGTGACGGCGTCGTCCTCGCCACCGAACTGGTCGATGCCCGCGTCCAGGGCCTTGATCATGCGTGCGGTGTGGCTCAGGTGCTCCACGCCCCAGTAGGTGTGGGACAGGACGCCCCAGTCGGTGCAGACGATGCCGTCGAAGCCCAGCTGTTCGCGCAGCAGGCCGGTCACGATTCCCTTGTTGAAGCTGAAGCCGACTTCCTCGTAGTCCAGGCCGACGGGAATTCCGTAGTAGGGCATGATCTGCGAGACGCCGGCGGCGAGCACCGCCTTGAACGGCTCGAGATGCAGGTCGAAACGACCGCCGGGGTAGACCTGCTCCCGCCCGTAGGAGAAGTGCGGGTCCTCGCCGTCCTTCTGGGGACCGCCGCCGGGGAAGTGCTTGGCCATCGCCGAGACGGACCGGGACCCGACCTCGTCGCCCTGCAGGCCTCGGACGTAGGCGGTACCCAGCCGGGCGACCAGCTCGGCGTCGGCTCCGAAAGTGCCGAAGGTGCGCGACCACCGCGGCTCGGTCGCGAGGTCGAGCTGGGGGTGCAGCGCGGTGCGGATGCCAACGGCCAGGTATTCCTGGCGCGTGATGTCAGCGAAGTGCTCGACCAGTTCCGCCGATCCGACGGCCGCGAAGCCGAGCGGCTCGGGCCACTGCGAGAACGGGCCGGCCACGAGCGCCATCGCCGGGTTGTTGGTGAAGGAGTGCCGGGGATCGCTGGAGAGGGTGACCGGGATGCCCAGCGGATGCTGGAGTGCCTGTTCCTGGACGGCGTTGTGCCACTGCGCGATCTCGCGCGCGGACGGTACGAAGAGGATATTGAAGTGGTTGATGCGCCGGTCGAGCAGGCTGCGTGTCGGAGGGTTGCCGAACGGCCCCGGCTCGTCGAACGCACCGATCTGTGCCATCGGCTGGAACAGCAGTCCGGCCTTGTCCCTGGCGTCCATGCGCGCGAGCAGATCCTCGACACGCTGGTCGACGGACAGCGTCGCGTCCTGGTAAGGGAACCGAACGGCGGCGTGAGTCATGGTCTGTCCTTCCGGCTCAGGCATCGTCAACAGACCCGCGCCTCGGCCCCGGTCATGTCGCCTCGGCGCTCGCCCTGGCGGTCACCACGGCGAGCGCGCGGGCTTCCCCGGCGCCGTCCGCAGCGCCGGGGAAGCCCGCCTACACGTCCTCGCCGGACCGCGGGCACGCACGCGGGTGGTTAGCGAAGAACTTCCTGGGTGCTGACCGGGCGGGTGGCGGTGAACCGCACCGGGATGTTCTCGTAGCCGCTGACGAAGTTCGCCGACCGGTGCTTCGGCTCGTCGGCGTCGACCAGAGTGAGGTCGGGCAGCCGGTCGAGGAGGCGGTCGAGGATGACGTGCAGCTCGAGGCGGGCGAGGCTCGTGCCGAGGCAGTAGTGCGCGCCGAACCCGAAGGCCACGTGTTCGTTCGGGCTGCGACGGATGTCGAACGTGAACGGCTGCGGGAAGGCAGCCTCATCGCGGTTGGCCGAGGGATACAGCAGCAGCAGCGTGTCCCCGGCTGGGATCCGCCTGCCGCCGAGGTCGACGTCGGCGGTCGCCGTGCGGGCCATGTTCTTGATCGGGCTCACCCAGCGCAGCATCTCCTCGACCGCCGCGGGGATCAGGGTTCGGTCGTGCCGCAGCGCCTCCCAGGCGTCGGGCGCGCGCAGCAACTCGTAGACGCCACCGGAGATGACATGGCGTGTGGTCTCGTCGCCACCGTTGAGGATCAGCAGCGACTCGCTGATGATCTGCCTGTCCTGCAGCCGGTCGCCGTCGACCTCGGCATGGACCAGGATGCTCATCAGGTCCTCGGTCGGGCGCTCGCGCCGCGCGTCGATGATGCGTTGGGCGTACGCGTAGTACTGGGCCCCGGCCGCGGCGGCGAGCTGAGCCGTCTGGTCGGTAAGATCTCCGAGCGCGCCCATCATGTCCTCGCTCCACTGCAGGAGCTGAGCGCGGTCGGCCGGGTCGACGCCCAGCTCGTTGGCGATGACGATCAGGGGGAGCCAGGCGGCGATGTCGCCGACGAGGTCGCACTCGCCGCGTTCGCACACGTCGTCGAGGATCGCGTCGACGATCTGGCGGATCGAGTCCTCCTTCTCGCGGACTCGCCTGGGCGTGAATCCCTTGTTCACCAGCTTCCGTCGCTGCCAGTGCGCCGGGTCGTCCATGTCGATCATCATGGGCTGGGCCGGGTGGTCCGGTCGGATCCCGCCCGCGCTGCTGAACTCCTGTGGGTGGGTGGAGACGTACCGGACGAGGTCGTAGGTGGCGACCCCCCAGACCCCGGTGCGCGGGTCCCGCCAGACGGGTGAATTGGCCCGTAACCAGGCAAGCTCTTCGTGCGGATTGCGCCCCCAGAACGCCCCGTCCACAAGATCGATTCGGCCTTCGATGCTGTCCATTGATCCTCCGACCTGGTACGTGTGCCCTCGCTCGGGAGCCGCGGCTCGGCTCGGACCAGCGCGGTGGCAATGCCGAACGACTGTGTTCAGACCGCCGCCGCGTTCGTGAGCAGCGCCTCGTTGGGGTTCTCTGGCAGCTCGGTGAGCGGGCGCCGCACGTCCTCGACCCGTGGCCCGAGTAGTGCGGCCGGTTCGGCGAGCGCCGCCAGGTCGAAGTCGTAGATGCTTGCGACGTTCTCAGCCAGGATCTTGCGTAGATCGGCCTCCGTCCAGTCGGAGAACAACTGACGAAGGTGCAGCGTCGTGTACGGAAAAGTGCCCTCGTCGTGTGGGAAGTCGCTGCCCCACATGAACTTCTCCACGCCAAGGTGTTCCGTCGCCGCCCTGACGTCGTCGATGTGCGGGAAGCTCACGCCCAGCCAGACGTTCTGCTGGAAGTACTCGGTCGCGGACTTCGGTAGCCGGTGTTCGGGCTTGAAGCGCAGCTCGCCCAGCGCGCCGTGGGTCCGGACCCGCTCGAGCGTCCGGTCCCACTGCCGGAGGGTCGGAGGCAGCCAGCCACAGCCCTGTTCGGTCATGATGAACTTCAACCGGGGGAAACGCTCGAAAACACCGGACAGCAACAGAAAAGACAGCGGTCGGTGCGAGAAGTACGGCATCTCGGCCGTCATGAGCAGCGCAGACGACGGGTGTGGCATGTACGAAGGCAGGCCCTGTCCGCCGTGCACGTTCAGGGGGATCTCGAGATCCTCGCAGACGGCCCACAGCCGGTCGTAGTCCGGGTGATTAAGCGGTTTGATCCAGTCAATGTGTGGCGGGACCGGTGGTAGGAGCACACCGCCCCGCAGACCGTGCTCCTTGATCCACGTCGCATCCTCGATGGCGTCGTCAATGTCGTTGAGAAAGATCTGCCCGACGCCGGCCCGGCGTTCCGGATAGCGGCTGCAGAAATCATCCAGCCACCGGTTGTGCGCTTGGATCCCGGCGCGGCGGTGCAGGTACTCCTCGGGCTTTGGCGGCTCGGCGAAGAGGACGAAATTGGGGAAGAACGGTGGTACCGTGTTCGGGAAGATCACCTCGCCGACGATGCCGTCCTGGTCCTGCTGCGAGTTGCGCATATCGTCGTCCCAGTTGCGCAGCCGCCGGTTGTCGCCGAGGTCACTGAAAGGGTTCCGGTACTTTCCGCGCCAAGCGTCGAAGTCCTCGTGATACCTGCTGTCGAGGAACTCCCGGTACTGGGCGTGACTGCCGCCGGCATGGGTGTCGGAGGAGATCACTGTGTAGCGGTCATTCGGCAAAGAACTGGCCATCTCGATGGATCCTCACTGGTGGGTTCGGGTGCGTTCGGTGGTCAGACCCGCAGGCGGTGGTAACCCTGCGCGGTCACGGCGAGTGCGCTACTCGTGGCCGGCGCCTACGCGCCCAGCCCGAGCAGGCGCCGGGCGTTTCCACCGAGGAACTTCGGCCAGACCTCGTCCTTGAAGGGGACGTGCGGCATGTCGGTGAAGATCCGCTCAAGGCTGAGGCCCATCGGGAAGTAGCCGCCGTAGATGATCTTGTCGGCGCCGCGGGTGTTCGCGTAATCGATGATCGCCTGCGGGTAGTACTTCGGAGCGAACGCGGTCGTGGAGTAGTAGAGGTTCGGCCACTTCGTCATGAGCTTCACGGCCAGCTGCTCCCACGGCTCGCAGCCATGCCGGGTGACGAAGACCAGCTCCGGGAAGTCGAACATGACCGTGTCGATCCGGGAGACCTTCTGTACATCGGACTTCACCCGCGGCCCCGCGATGCCCGCGGTGCAGAAGACCGGGATGCCGAGGTCGACACAGGTCTGGTAGATCGGGTACATCTTGGGGTCGTCGATCGCCACCTGCGGGAAGGTTCCCGCAGGAAACGCCCCCAAGGCCCGGATCCCATACTCCTCGTGGTCCTGGCGGATCTTGCGTACGCTGCCGGTCACGTCGTTCGGGTCGCGCAGAGTGCCGGACGGGACGAACCGGTCGGGGTGGTTTTTCAGGGCCAGTCGGGAGATCTCATCGCCGACGCCGATCAGGCCGACCTCGATCCCGAAGCGGTCCATCTCGTGCAGGGTCACGGACACCGGGTCGGCGGTCGGTAACTCCTTCGGGACATCCTTGAACATGTATTCGACCGGGAATTCGCTCTCGCGCGAGGCCTTGTCCTTGGTCTGCTTGCGGATGAAGTCGTACTGGCTGAACCCCTCCTTCGGGAAGCCGATCAGCGTGTCGACGATAGAAATTTCCGCTGGCATGGCCATGGCTAGGCTCCTGTTGGGGAGTGCCGCAGAACCATTGTGATGGACCCACGGTGACAGCTGACTCGCCCGAGACTAGAACGTCACTTCAGTTGAGTCAACCCTCATGATCAAGTTGGGCTATCCTGGCGCGCGGCGGTGGCGCCGCCGGGCCGGCGTTCCGGTTGCCTCCGCGAGCGGCTCCCGTTACCCTCTGAGCAGCGTCTTCTGTGGTTGTGGGCGGGTGGAGTGCGGGCTGGGCGCTAGGTGATCGACTCTGAATTTGCAACGACTACAGTCTCATCTATCGCCGCCCGTCCGAGACGGCTCGTCCTGGACCGTCCCCGGTCCGCGAGCGGCGGCCCCGACCGGTGGCGCGACAGGTCTCGCTCTAGGTGCTAAAATGATCATGTCGAAATTCTTCGGGCGGTGACGATCCGGGCTAGGCGGGCGGACGTCGTGGTCGCCGGGGGTACCGGGGCGGCGATCCATCCGCTTGCGCTGGCATGCTGTCGGACCCGGCGGTCCGCGGCGACTCGCCGGGCGACATCTCGCTTATTTGCTTTTCGCTGGTCCACTGGAGACGGCTATATCAGTCCGCTCCATCGGAGGTAGTGAAATCTTGATCCTAAGGATCGGGGGGCGGGACGCGGTGAACAACGCCCGGACCTGGGTGGCCAGGGTGGTACGCCGGCGGGTGTGGACCGACGGTGGGCGGCGGTGCCAGTCGTAGAAACCGGACGCGGACACGGTAAGCCAGCGGCACATGTTCCGCACCGGGTAGGAATCTTTCTCCGCGGCGATCAGTTCGTACTTGTCGGTCACTGATGGCGTTGCGCGAAGAAGGCCGCGGCTTTTGAGAGGAACTCGCGCTCCATCCGGAGTTCCCGGTTCTCCTTCTCCAGCTCACGCAGCCGCGCCCGCTCCGACATCGACAGCGGCTCCTCCTCGGCGCTGTTCGCGTGGGCACGTCGCCAGGTCGCGACCCAACCGCCGAGAGTGCCCTCGTCGATACCCAGATCCTTCGCGACCGCAGAGATCGGCCGACCGGAATCAAGGACGAGTCTTACCGCCTCGTCCTTGTACTCAGGCGTGAACCGCCCACGACTCTCCGCCATCAATATCCTCCGTCCACGGATCAATTATCCCACAGGGATCACTGTCCGAAGAACGGGTACCAGCTCAAGTTCGACGGACACCCCAAGAGCGTCCGTATCCGCGAAGACGTCCTTGAAGCCGCGATCGCCGACTTCTACGCCGAACGCGTCTTCGGTCGCGACAGGATCGCCCTCCTGAGCGCCGAACTCGCGACCTACGACGACCGCGCCGCGCGGGAACGAGCAGCCGAGCGAGGACGACTCCAGAAGAAGATCGACGAGCTTGATCGCAGGCAGGGCAACCTGCTCCGCCAGGCGCAGGACGGCGACCCCGAAGAACCGTTCACCCAGGGACTGCGCAGTAGCTACAACCAGCTCGACGCAGAGGGTAAGACCGCCCTCGGGAAGATCAAGGATCTCGACGTGGCGGACGAAACCGAACCCGACCGGCCAGGCCAAGACAGCCTCGCTCTCCTCGACGCCCTGCCGGAGCTGAATCTCAAGCTCCACCGGGCGCCAGAAGCGTTGCAGCGACGCCTCTACGAAAGCACTCAGCTCACCGTCCACCTCGATCACGAAAGGCAGGAGGTGCACATGATGATCAAGATTCCGGTGGCAGACCTCGACAAGGTTGCCCATCTGGCGGGAGTGACGGCCGCCGCCCCCGGGCCGCATCCGGCGGCCACTGGGCATCCACGGCGCGTGGATGCTGTACGTACCCCGGGTGGGATTCGAACCCACACTGTCGGTGGTTTGAGCACCGTCTCTCTGCCGTTGGAGTACCGGGGCCTGCGGGTGGGGCGTAATGGCGAGGCGTAGCCGGGCCTGCGGGCCGCGGTGATCGATCCGGGCCGGAACGTCTCCCTGAAGACTCTATCCGGGTAGGGTGCGTTTCGACCTCTCGCCCTCCCGTCGCTGGGCCGGACGTTGATCGACCGCTCGCCCTGCCACACTGATGCCACACCGCCGAGACCGGGAGTACGACTCGATGAGCCAGCCCTCCTCGAACCCGCGCCGGGTTCTCATCGCCGAGGACGAAGCGCTGATCCGGCTGGACCTTCGGGAGATGCTCCAGGAGGAGGGCTACGAGGTCGTCGGTGAGGCGGGTGACGGGGAGATGGCCGTCAGTCTCGCTGGCAAGCTTCGGCCTGACCTGTGCATCCTCGACGTGAAGATGCCCCGGATGGACGGCATCGAGGCCGGCGCGAAGATCGCCAAGGACCGCATCGCCCCCGTGGTCATCCTCACCGCCTTCAGCCAGCGCGAGCTCGTCGAGCGGGCCCGCGAGGCCGGCGCGATGGCCTACGTGGTCAAGCCCTTCCAGAAGAAGGACCTGCTGCCGACGATCGAGATGGCGATGAGCCGTTTCACCGAGATCGTCAGCCTAGAGGCCGAGGTCGAGGACCTGCAGGGCCGCCTGGAGGCCAGGAAGATCATCGAGCGGGCGAAGGGCGTGCTGCAGACCGAGCATGGCATGACCGAGCCCGACGCGTTCCGCTGGATCCAGCGCACCTCGATGAACCAGCGCCGCACGATGCGCGCGGTCGCCGAGGCCGTGCTGTCGGGTGAGGCCCTGCCGCGGTCGTGATGTCCCTGTCGGCCCCGTTCCCGGCAGCGAGACCGTCGGGGGTCGGGTGAGCGATCCAACCCCGCCAGGCCCGGCAGCGTCGCCGGACCCCGGGAACGTCCCGCCCGCGTCCACAAGCCCTGACGCTCAGGAGGCGGCGCGGGAGGCCGATCATGCGGCGTCCGGGGACGCGGCACCGGTCTCCGTCGACCCGACGCTGACCCAGGCTTCAGCCGCCCCAGACCCAGCGGCTCCAGACCCAGCGGCTCCAGACCCAGCGGCCGCGGCTCCAGCAGTCCCAGCCCCAGCCGAGGTTCCATCGGGGTCTGGGCCGGCGTCGGCGCATGCGGCCGCGGGGTATCGGCGGGTGCGGGCGGCGCTCGTCGCGGGTGGTGGCCGGATCGCGCGGTGGTCACGGACGCGGTCGCACAGCCGGCGCGGACGGGTGCTGCTGGCGGCGGTCGTGGTGCTCGCGCTCGGGGTGCCCTCGGCGCTCGGGTTCGTCCTCGCCACCGTGCTCGGCGCCGACGGCGGCGATGGCTCCCCCGCGACCCGCGTCGCCACGATCGGTGTGCTGGCGCCGCTGTCGGGGGAGCTGTCCGCGGACGGGACGAGCGTGCGCAACGCCGTCGCGCTCGCGGTCGACGAGGCGAACGAGGACCGTGCCATCCCGGGCTGGCGCCTGGAGCTGTCGAGCCGGGATGACCGCTCGCGCCCCGACGGGGGAGCGCAGGCCGCGGACGCGTTCACCACCAATGACCGCCTGATCGGCGTCGTCGGGCCGGTGAGCTCGCTGGTGGCGCGGGTCGCGGTACCGACGCTGGCCGCGGCGGGCATCCCGGTAGTCTCGCCGTCCACCGCCGACCCGACGCTGACCGGCATCGGCGCCGGCAGCACCGGGCCGGCCGCGGGCGGGCCGGCGCGGACCCGCCCGTACCCGACATACTTCCGGTTGAGCGGCACGGACGAGCTGCAGGCGCAGGTGGCCGCCGAGTACGCGGTGGATACCCTCGGCCGCCGGCGCATCGCTGTCGTTGACGGTGAACCCCGCTATGGGACCACATTGGGCGACCGGTTCGCCGTGCACGCGACCGCGCTCGGGGCGTCGGTGACGGCCCTGTACCCCGCCTACGCGGACGCTGACGCTGACGCCAATGTCGACGACGTCGCCGCGTCGCTGGAGCAGGAAGCCCCCGACCTCGTCTACGTCACCGCCGGTGCGGACTTCGCCGGCCGGCTGCGGGCCCGCCTCGCCGAGACCGGGACGTCCATCCAGGTGCTGGGCACGGACGCGTTGCTCAGCGCCCGCTACACCGCCACGGCCAGGACCGCCGCGGATGGCGATCTGCTCACGAGCCTGCTTGTCCCGCTGACCAGGCTGCCGGCCGCCGGTGCGTTCGTCGCCACCTATTCGCAGCGTTACGGTGGGCCGGCCGACGACCAGGGCGGCACCACCCCGAGCGGTGCCGGCGGCGGGGCGCGGACGGGACCTTCGCCATCGGTGGTGGCACGTCGGCGGGTACACCCGATGGCACCGCGGCCATCTTCAGTTCC
>NZ_JALKFU020000099.1 GCF_023242965.2 Frankia sp. AgKG'84/4 | reverse complement strand
GGTCCGGGCACCGCCCAGGGCCGAGCCGCGCCGCGGGACGGGCGCCTGGGCCTCCAGCGTGCCCCACTCGTGGCAGCGCACGCAACGCCCGGCCCACCGGATCGACTCCGCTCCGCACCCGCTGCAGCGGAAGCCGCCGGAGCCGGCGCGGCTGGTCGCCGTCGTCCGACCTGATGTCATGGGCGCCACGGTAACCGGGCGGTCCGACAGGATTCGGCAGCCGGCGGGGCGCACTGCCCACCCGGCACCGCCCGATCGACCCCCGGCGGGCCGGAAGGGTTCGTCAGCCGCCGGCCGTCGGGCTCGCGGTCGTCGCCGCGGCCGAGCCGCTCACGGACGGGGTCACCGAGCCGGCGGAGGGGGCACCCGAGGCAGCGGCCGCCTGGCCGTTCGGGGTCTGCCCGGCGGCCGTCGGGCTGGCCGACGGCGAGCCCTCGGTGCTCGGGCTGGCGGCGGCGGTCGAGGAGGCACCCGCCGACGGCGGCTCGACGGGCACGTCGAGGGTCACGCTGCCGGCCTTGGCGAAGGTGAACGTGATCGGCAGCGCGGACCCGACCAGCAGGTTCTGGTTGAAGCCCTGCAGGCTGGGCGCGCTGCCGTCGGCGATGAAGACCCGCCCCGCGCCGCCCGGGATCTGGGCGGGCGTCGACGGGCGACCGCCGGCCGCGTCCGGCGAGGACACCGCGACGAGGGTGTCGGGATCGCCGCTGGCGTTGAAGAACGCGGAGACGATCGGTGCCGACCCGCCCTTCGCGACCGGGCCGGCGAGGTAGACGTTGCGCAGCGTGATGGAGCCGACGGATCCCGCGACGCTGTTGGTCGTCGTCCGCGCGGAGTTGGTCAGCGCGTCGGTACCAGCGGCGCAGCCGGCGACGCCCGCGGTGGTGATCGTGGAGGCGAGGAGGGCCACGCCGACCCGGCGGGAGGCCATCCGGCGCCGGAACCCGCCGCGCCCGCCGGCGCCGTCGGGAGTGGTTGCGGGGTCGCGGGAGACCGCTGGCCCGGCCGGCGCGCCGCCGGCGATGACTGACGAGAAACGGGCACCCGGACGGCGGCTCACAGCTCGGTGGCTCCTCCTGCACAAGACCGGCGCCTGGCGGGGCCGGTGCTGGTTCGTCGGCCGTCGCGAGGACGGCCCACCCGGCGGCTGCCCTGCGCCGGCCCTCGGGCCGGCCCGCAGGATCACCCCCGGGTACTCGGAGGTCCCACCGCCGACGGGCTGGTGCTGACCAGCCGCCGTCGGGAGTCTCCGTGCGGGGCTAACACTAGTCATCCGGCACCTGCCTGTGCGCCAGGCAGCGGGCCGCTCCCGGCCCGCGTGGGCGGTCGTCCGGGGCTCCCGCGCCGGGGCCGGCTCCGGAGGCACGGCGCTGACCGGGCCGACCGGCCACCAGGTGCCGGTCATCGACGTGTGCAGAGTCACGCCGTCGGCGATGGCCCGGGCTGTGGCCAGGCGACCCGTCGTGGACCGCGCGGCGGGCGGCGGCGGTGTCGTGGTCGCCGACGCGGCCCGCCCGCGCGCGGGTCGTGGCCGCCGTGTCGACGGGCGCGGCGGGGTCGCTCGCGCTAGGTTTGCCGCACCGTCCCGGCCCAACGCCCGACCAACAACTCGGGTGCTCTGAGGTCCGTTTTACCTGGTCGGGGTGTTTCGGTGCGGTTGCGTGCCGATGTGCCCCGCAGGGGTACGTCCGGCGGCAGGTGGCCCCCACCTCGGCGAACGGGGAGGAAGGCGCCGCGGTCGTCTCGTCAGGGCGTTGCGGGCGTCTGCCCATGCAGCGCGCGTCTGACCTGCGGCGATGCGTGCGTGTTACGCTGGTAGAGGCGGAAGGGGCACGTGACACATGGCGTTCCAAGTCGGCGAGACCGTTGTTTACCCGCATCATGGTGCTGCTCTGATTGACGCGATTGAAACCCGCGTCATCAAGGGCGAGGAAAGACTCTATCTCGTGCTGAAGGTCGCTCAGGGCGACCTGACGGTTCGGGTTCCGGCCGACAACGTCGGCATGGTCGGGGTACGCGACGTCGTCGGGCAGGATGGGCTGGAACGGGTGTTCGAGGTGCTCCGTGCACCGCACACCGAGGAGCCCACAAACTGGTCCCGGCGTTACAAGGCAAATCTCGAGAAGCTCGCGTCCGGTGACGTGAACAAGGTCGCCGAGGTCGTCCGTGACCTGTGGCGGCGGGATCGCGAACGCGGCCTTTCCGCAGGTGAGAAGCGGATGTTGAGTAAGGCCCGGCAAATCCTGGTGAGTGAACTCGCTCTTGCGGAGGGCACCAACGAGGACAAGGCCGAGGCGATGCTCGACGAGGTTCTCGCCGGCTGATGTCCGGACCTGTCGTTCCGGAAGTGGCGGGCCCGCTCGCCGCTTGATCCGACCGGTCGGCGGGACAAGCCTGAAACATTGTTTCGGCCGGTCGACCAGGCCGCGCCGGGTGCCCCGAGATCATCGGTGGCCCCGGCCGGTCCGTTCGTCGGCCAGCGCGGCCTGGCGGCGATGCTCGCAGCCGCTCTGCCAGGCGCGCCCACATGGCGTTCTGGTCGGCCGGCTCGCGTTCGGTCTCCCGGATAGGCCATGCTCTCGTGGTGGATGGCTCACGAGAGGACTGGTGATGGGCGAAGATCCCCAGCCGCGGGCGATGGGTGCCCGCGTCGCGGCGATCGTGCCGGCGGCGGGCAAAGGGGAACGGCTCGGCGGCGGCACCCCGAAGGCGCTGCGGTCGCTGGGCGGGCGGCCCATGCTGGTGCGGTCGGTCGAGGCGTTGCGGCGGGCGGAGTCCGTCAGCCAGATCATCGTGGCCGCGCCACCCACATTGGTGGAGGTCGTGGCCCAGATGCTCGGCCGCGACGTCGATGTGATCGCCGGCGGTGCGGAGCGGGTCGACTCGGTCCGCCGGGCGCTCGCCGCGGTGGACGATGACGTCTCGGTCGTCCTCGTGCACGACGCGGCCCGGCCGCTGACGCCGCCGGCGCTGGTCGACGCGGTCGCGGCCGCGGTGATCGCCGGGCATCCGGCGGTGATTCCGGTGCTCGCGCTCGCGGACACCGTCAAGGAGGTCGGCCCCGACGGCCGGGTGATCCGCACCCCGCCCCGGGATGGCCTGCGCGCGGTGCAGACCCCGCAGGGCTTCCGGCGGGACGTGCTGGCCGCTGCCTACGCCCTCACCGATGTTCCGGTGACGGACGATGCCGGCCTCGTCGAGGCGCTCGGCATTCCGGTGACGACGGTTCCCGGTGCCCAGGAGGCGTTCAAGGTGACGCAGCCGCCCGATCTGGTGCTCGCCGAGGCACTGCTGGCGCGCGCGGCGGCGAGCGACGGCCGTGGCGACGCGGACGGGTGCGCCACCGATGTCGGCAGGGGCGCGGAGGCCCGCAGAGGTACGGAAGCGCGGAGGTCCGGGTGAGTCAGGGCACGCCGTCGGCCGACGGCGGCGTTGCGCCGACCGAGCGGCCGGCCCCCGCGTCGGCCACGGTGACCACGGTGCTGCTGCCGCGGGTCGGTGTCGGGGTCGACGTGCATCCGTTCGAGGCCGGTCGGCCCTGCTGGGTGGCCTGCCTGGAATGGCCGGGGGAGACCGGCCTGGCCGGGCACTCCGACGGCGACGTGGCCGCGCACGCCACCTGCGACGCTCTGCTCACCGCGTCCTGCCTGGGCGATCTTGGCAAGGTCTTCGGGACCGACCGGCCGGAGTACGCCGGCGCGTCGGGCGGGGTTCTGCTCGGCGAGACCCTGCGGTTGCTCTCCGTTGCCGGTTGGGTGATCGGGAACGTGTCGGTGCAGGTGATCGGGAACCGGCCGCGGATGGCGAAGCGCCGCGAGCAGGCGCAGGAGGCGATGTCGGCGGCGCTCGGCGGCGCGTCGGTGAGCCTGTCGGCGACCACCACGGACGGGCTCGGCCTGACCGGCCGCGGCGAGGGGCTCGCCGCCATCGCCACCGCCCTCGTCGTGCGGGCCTGACGAGGGACGCGCCGACGGTCTATGCCGATCCGGCATCGGATGGTTGCGTTCCGGATCCGCGGTGAAAGGCTGGGTAGTCACTGGCCGCTCCCTGAGGAGTCTGATGGCTGATCGCCTACCCGAGCCGGTGCGGGCCCTCGCCGATGCCTCGACGTACGTCGTGCTGGCGACAGTCCAGGCCGACGGGTCGCCGAGGCTGACCGTGCTGTGGGTGGACCGCGACGAGGACGACCTGCTGCTGTCCACCGTGCGCGGCCGCGCCAAGGAACGCGACATCGCCCGTGATCCACGGGTCGGACTGGTGTTCCTGGACCAGAACGATCCGTACGGCTACGTGGAGGTGCGGGGCACCGCCACGCTGACCGAGGAGGGCGGCCGGGAGCTGATCGACCGGCTGTCGCTGAAGTACACCGGTGACATCTACCGGTGGGACGATCCGGAGGAGGTTCGGGTTGTGATCCGCGTCAAGGCCGGCAGGATTCTGACCGTCGGCTGACCCGCCCTGGCCGCCCGCGGACGCGGCCTTGGCCGTACCCTTGACAGATGGGTCTCCACCTCTACGACACGCGCTCGCGGCGTGTGCGGCCATTCGAGCCGCTGCGCCCCGCTCACGTGGGCGTCTACGTGTGTGGGCCCACCGTGCAGTCGGCGCCGCATGTCGGGCACCTGCGCACGGCGCTGCCGTTCGATCTGCTGCGCCGCTGGCTGGTCCAGTCCGGGTACGAGGTGACGCTCATCCAGAACGTCACCGACATCGACGACAAGATCATCGTCAATGCGGACCGGGACGGTACGTCCGTCTGGGAACTCGCCACCCGACAGACCCGTGCGTTCGACGACGCCTACCGCGCGGTCGGCATCCTGCCGCCCACCATTCAGCCCCGCGCGACCGGCCACATCCCGGAAATGATCGCGCTGATCTCCGCGCTCGTGGACGCCGGCTACGCCTACCCCGGCGGCGGGTCGGTGTGGTTTCGGGTCGCCAGTTTCACCGACTACGGTGCCTTGTCCCACCAGCGCCCGGACGCGATGCTGCCCTCGGCGGAGGCGGAGTCGGGCAAGCTCGACCCGCGGGACTTCGCGCTGTGGAAGGGCGCCCGGCCCGGCGAACCGCACTGGGAGTCGCCCTGGGGCGACGGCCGTCCCGGCTGGCATCTGGAATGCTCGGCGATGGCGGGCAAGTACCTCGGGGCCACCTTCGACATCCACGGCGGCGGGCTCGACCTGGTCTTCCCGCACCACGAGAACGAGCGGGCGCAGACGCTGTGCGCGGCGGGCGCCGGGGCCGGGGCCGACGAGATGGCCCGGTACTGGATGCACGTCGGCCTGCTGACCACCGGCGGGGCGAAGATGTCCAAGTCGCTCGGCAACTCGGTGTTCGTCACCGATGCGCTCGACCTGGTCCGTCCGCAGGTGCTTCGCTATCACCTGCTCTCCGCGCACTACCGGTCGTCGCTGGAGTACACCCCGGAGGCGCTGGCAGAGTCGACCGCGGCCCACGACCGGATCGAGACCTTCGTCCGCAACGCCCTGGACATCCTCGGCGGGCCGGGCGAGGCGGCGGCGCTGGGTGCCGACGACGGCCCGGCCCCCGCGGGCGGGAAGTCCGCCCGGTCGGCGGATTCGGAGGCGAAGGCGGGCGCCGCTGCCGGGCTCGAGCCCACGCCCGCGCGGGCGTGGGTGGACTTCGCCGCGGCCCTGGACGACGACCTCGCCGTCGGCCGGGCGCTTGCCGCGATCTTCGGGGCGGTCGGACAGGGCAACCAGGTGCTGTCCAAGGCACACAGCCGGAAACTGGCTGGCTGGGTGAACGTGACGCGCCGGATGCTCGGCGTCTTCGGCCTCGATCCGCACGAGCAGTGGCCGACAGCCGGCGCGGAACTGCGCCCGGCCCTCGACGGGGTCGTGCAGATCGCGCTGGACCTGCGGTCGGCGGCGCGGGCGCGGCATGACTACGCCGAGGCCGACTCGATCCGCTCTCGGCTCGAGGCCGCCGGCCTGATCGTCGAGGACACGCCCGAAGGTCAGCGCTGGCACCTGGCCTGACTGCCGGCTCCAGACCGACCGGCTCCAGACCGACCGGCTCCAGACTGGCGGCCGTCCCTGATGTAGCGGCCGTCCCTGATGGAACAGTGAGGGACGGCCGCCGGCTCCGGTGGCACGGGCGCGAGGCGCTGGGTACCCGTTGAAACGGCTACGGCCGGCCGAGCTTGGGCTCGGCCGGCCGTAGGCCGGCAACGATCCGATCTAGCGGGCGCGCAGTGTGATGCGCGTCCAGGCGCCGAGGTAGACGCGGTCGCCGTCGCGCAGCGGCAC
The DNA here is from genome assembly GCF_023242965.2 of Frankia sp. AgKG'84/4. Classification (GTDB taxonomy): domain Bacteria; phylum Actinomycetota; class Actinomycetes; order Frankiales; family Frankiaceae; genus Frankia. The sequence continues at coordinate 6,730 of NZ_JALKFU020000099.1, read as the reverse complement.
CGGCTGGCCGGGCTCGATCGGGTCCGGCTCGTCGTTCAGCCGGGTGCCGTTCGTCGACCCGGGGTCGCGCACCGCGTACCCGCCGTCGGGCAGCTGCTCGAACATCGCGTGGCTGCGGGAGATGCCCGAGACACCCTCGCGGCCCCCGGCACGCCGGCCACCGGGCCGGATCTCGTCCCGGGCGGCCCCGCGACCGCTGTGACCAACGGCCCGCGTGACCGGCCCAGCGTCGCGCTGACCTTCCATCTAGGGCCGCACGAGGCCGGCCAGGACCTGGGGCTCGCGCACCAGCTGCTCGCCGATGCCGCCCGGCTCGGCGCCCCGATCACCGTCTTCGCGGTCGGGCAGTGGCTCGACGAGCACCGCGATCTCGTCCCGACCGTGCTCGCGGCCGGCAACGAGCTGGCCAACCACACCCACACCCATCCGACGCTCACGGCGCTGCCGGCAGATCAGGTGGCCGCCGAGATCACCGCGTGCCGCGACGTCCTGGCCCGGCTGGCCCCGGCCGAGGGCCGGTACTTCCGGCCGTCCGGCACGAGCACCGCCACCCCACTGATCCTCACCGAGGCGGGCAGCGCTGGCTACCGCACCGTCGTCGACTTCGACGTCGACCCGCTCGACTACACCTCGCCCGGCGCGGACGCGGTCGTAGCGCGGGTCCGCGCCGGCGTCCAGCCAGGTTCGATCGTGAGCCTGCATTTCGGCTACCCCGGCACGGTCGAGGCCTTCCCCCGGGTCGTCGCGAACCTGCGCGCTGCCGGCCTCGCCCCCGTGACGGTGCGCGACATACTCGCCTGAACGGACCTCGCCTGAACGGACCCCGCCTGAGGCAGGCAGTTTCATGCCAGCAGAACCGGCGTGTCGGCGGAACACACCCCGGTGATGACGATGTTGTGCGGATCATGGTGAGACTCGGACCCGTCGGCGTCACGTACGCGGCCCAGCCGACAGACGAACACGAACGTGGCATCGCCTTCGCCCAGCAGGTGGAGTCCCTGGGTTACTCGACGCTCTGGCTGCCCGGCGGTCAGGGCAACACCCTGCCGCTGATCGACGAGGTGGTGCGCGGAACCGAGCGCCTCCAGATCGCCAGCGGGATCATCCCCGTCGACGTGGTGCCCGCGACCGAGGTGGCGCGGCTGCACGCGGAGCTGGCGCAGGCCGCGCCCGGCCGGTTCGTCGTCGGTCTCGGCGGCGCGCACGGCCCGCGCCCGCTGCGGACCCTCGGCGCGTACCTGGACCTCCTCGACACCGAGGACCCGGTCGTACCAGCCGCGTCCCGCGTCCTCGCCGCCCTCGGCCCGGACATGCTCGACCTGGCCCGCGAGCGCGCCTCAGGGGCGTACCCCTACCTGGTGACCCCGGAGTACGTCGCGGGCGCACGGGCGGCGCTCGGGCCCGACCCGGCGCTCGCCGTCCTGCTCGCGATCGTTCCCGAGACCGACGCGGCCACCGCGCGGGAGATCGCCCGGCAGCCGCTGCGGTTCCTCAGCACCGTGCCCGGCTACCGGAACAACTTCCTGCGGATGGGATTCTCCGAGCCGGAGATCGAGAGCCTCGCCGACCGACTCGTCGACGCGGTGGTCGCCTGGGGTGACCTCGACACGATCGTCGCCCGGGTCGGTGAGTACCACGACGCCGGCGCCGACCAGGTCGTGCTGGGCAACCTCGGCGACTGGAACGGCCCCGAGGGCTGGCTCGGCCGCTTCGCCGAGGCTCTGCTGAGCTGACGCGGCCTGCCCGGCCCGGGGCGTTCCTCGCCCGCCGGCGTATTGACCTGTGGGGTTGGGAGCGGGGGAACAGCGGCGCCGAGGTCCGGATTGACACTCGTGTGACCCTGACTCCGAGCCCCACCGCGCCGCCAGCCGACCACGGAGCCCCGCTGGCCAGGACGGACGTAACACCGCTGTTCACGCCGTTCTCGCTGGCGGGCATCGAGCTGGCCAACCGGTTCGTGATGGCACCGATGACCCGCGAGTTCTCCCCGGGCGGCGTGCCCGGCGAGGACGTCGCCGCCTATTACGCGCGCCGCGCCGCGCACGTCGGCCTGATCGTCACCGAAGGCACTCTCGTCGACCACCCCTCGGCCGGCAGCGGCGGCGACCGCGTCCCACACCTCTATGGGGACGACGCCCTCGCCGGCTGGCGGCGTGTGGTCGACGCGGTGCACACCGCGGGCGGCCGGATCGTTCCGCAGCTCTGGCACCTCGGCGCGACCCGGGAGGCCGGGACTCCGCCGTATCCGGACGCGCCCGTGCTCAGCCCCTCGGGCCTGCGGGCCGACGGCACGGTCGTCGGCGAGGCCGCGACCACCGCGGACATTGACGCGCTGATCTCCGCCTTCGTCCGCGCCGCGGCCGCCGCCCGCGAGGTCGGCTTCGACGGCGTGGAACTGCACGGCGCTCACGGCTACCTGCTCGACCAGTTCTTCTGGCCGCTTACCAACCGTCGCACCGACGGCTACGGCGGCAGTCTCGCGCAGCGGGCCCGCCTCGGCGCCGAGGTCGTCGCCGCGGTCCGCGCCGAGGTCGGCCCGGACTTCCCGGTGATCTACCGTTACTCCCAGTGGAAGGGCGGGTACTTCGACGCGAGCCTCGTCGAGACCGCCGACGAGCTCGCCACCCTGCTGACCCCGCTCGTCGATGCCGGGGCCAGCGCCCTGCACGTCTCGACCCGCCGCTACTGGCTGCCCGCCTTCGCGGACTCACCGCGCACCCTCGCCGGCTGGACGAAGCACCTCACCGGCCTGCCCACCATCGCCATCGGCTCCGTCGGCGTGCAGAAGATCTTCTGGGGCGCGGAGGCCGACGTGGCGCCGACCAGCCTCGAGCCGCTCGTGGACCTGTTCGACCGCGGCGAGTTCGACCTGATCGCCCTCGGCCGCGCGCTGCTGTCCGACCCGGCGTGGACGACCAAGGTCCGCGACGGCCGCCTGGCCGAGATCCGCCCGTACGCCAAGGAAGACGAGACCCGCCTGACCTGAACCGGCCACCGTGCGCACCGCCTGCCCCAACACGCCACCGTCCGCCCGGTGTTGGGGCAGGCGCGGTTCGCTGAGACGGACTGCCCGGCCAGGGATGGTACAAAGCCGCCTCTGAGCCCACCGAGCCGAATCGCGATGAAGACTGGTTGTTCAACTCCGGCCTAGTCTGTTTCCCGTGGTGTGGAACAAGCACGGCGCGTCCCGAGGTGGCGCGTCCACGGGCCGTGACGGGGTCAAACGCGGCGGGAAGGACGATTCAGCGGCATCCAGGGCCGATCCGGACACCGCAAAAAACGACAGCAAACGCGGTGGGCGAATCGCCGACCTGCAACCCATCGAGACGGCCGACTGCGCGATATGCAACGGAACCGGGAAAACTGGGACCGATCGCCTGGAAGTCGATGAGGACGGCGGCTACGTGGGTACCCAGGAGCGGACCTGCGTGCCATGCGGAGGCACTGGTCGGGTCACGAGAAAGAACCGGTCATGAGCGAGGAACCGGCCGCCCCCATCCCGATGCTTTCCCTGGTGGCCTGTAGAAGCTGCCGGCGCCGCCGCGGCGCCCAGTTCCACGCGACGGGATCCGTCGAGCCCGTGCCGATTCGAGGAACCTGCCCCCACGGCGAACCGCTCCGCACAATGTGGGCGCCGGGATACGGTCCGGACGCCGAACCCCCCATTGACCCCTCCACCCCGGAGATACGCCGGCGGGGAGCAGTCTGACCCAACACCGAACGATGACCGCAGGAGGTTGTTGTTCAGGCAGGCGGTGCCAGGCCAGCGGTGCGGGTCGACGTGGGTCAGGGTCGGCGATCAGCCCTCCGAGACGCTGACCTACCGACGATACTTGGCCAGGATTTCCGTGAGGACGTCGTCGGCCGTCCGTTCCCCCGTCGCGATCTGACGCAGGCGGGTCGTCTCGCCAACCGATGGCTCGGAGCCCTCAAGCCGTCCGTTCCCGACCGCCGCCAAGACAGCGTCCTCGGGGGCATTCGCAGCCGGGAGTAGTACCTCTCAATGATCGTCCGGTCGACCGGTTAGTTGGACCAGTCCCGGTCCGGGACGGCGGCCCCGGGCGAATCGCCAGGGCGCCTCGGCGCGCGTCATCCTGGACAGCTCCTCGCCTGTGAAGCTGCCGTAGGTGTCGACCACCCAGTGGATGACCTCGCGGGTTTGGTCACTGAGCCGCTGCTGATCACCCGCCGGCCAGATGTCGACCTCGAAAGCCTGCCGCCGATACAAACGCCCCACGATGGGCCCCTGAGCCCATGCCTCGACCTCGTCTGGGAAGAGTGGCTCGCCGTGTAACGCCAGGTGCCACGCCTGCGAGTAGTACACGAGCTTGTGAAAGCGGTAGGTGCCCAGCGGGCCCAAGACCTTGAGGGTCAGCGATGCGACATCGTCTGCGTTGTCGACCATCTTGGGACACGGCCTCTACTCTCGGTGTGCAGGGTCCAGACCTGAAAGAACCCCCCCGTTCTCGGCGGGTGTATCTCGGAGTCGTTTGCCGAGGTCAAGCAGCTCGTGCTCGTCCTGGCGAGTCGGACCGTCCGGCGAAACGATAACGGCGGGTCATGTACGTGGCGCTCCGCCCACGTGGTCTGCCGGGGCCTGGTCCCCGCCGTCGGCGTCGAACCGGGTGTCGGCACGCATCCGCTCGGCGCCCAGAGGCAGCCGACCCGGCCAGGTGGCGCACGCGAAGCCCGCCTTGCGCTGCGAGTCGTTCCATCCTGCTCAGTGAGCCGATGTGCGCCCGGCAGGGATCGAACCTGCGACCTGGTGCTTAGAAGGCACGATCTGATCCTCGCCGCACCGGGATGCGCACAGGTCGTGACGTCCGCTGGCATCCATAGTCGTCCGCCGACGTATGCGGTCGTTGCTACAGGCGTTGCTACACCCGACCGGCGGAGCACCCAAACTTGATGTTGCTTGAACGGACTCTCCGGGTGACCACGGAAAGTCTCGCCGCTGGGCAAGTGGGCGGGTCGGGCTGTCCGCTGCAACTGGCTCTGTCTCTCGGCCGCCCACTGGCGTGCCTCTTGCTTGATCTTTTGCTTCCTGGCGTGCGCGATGGCGGGGCGCTGATCGGATCCTCGTGCCATGGCTGGATTGCTCAGACCCGCCAAGCTGGCGACCCGACCAGCGGATTAAGAGATTATCGGTGGTGTGTCCGCCGGTGTTCGTGAACGTCTGCTGGTGCCGGTCATGGGGTCGATGCCGTCCACCGAGTCCGTGGCCGTCTGCTGCTGTTCGCGGACTTGGCTGCCACCCTGGCTGCCATCCACTGCCGCTTGCTCACCATGGCTGAACGGTGGGAGGGGACGGATCCGCATCTAGATCTGGATCTTCGATCGACATCCGCGCGCATCCGATACGACCGCCGGCATGATGAGCTCCGGTCCGCGCTCGTCCGCCGACACACATGATCGCCCATCGGCTCTGCTGTCAGCTTGGCTGTTGGCGTCTGGTGGGGGCAACCGAGGCCCCGCATCACAAGTGTGGTCTGCGAGTCGAGGAACAAGGCAGCTGTGGGAGCGCTGCGTCATCGGGCGACCGCAGGGTAGGACTTGCGCTCGACTCAAGGGAGCGCCCAGGAGAGATGGAGGGTCCCGATCAAGCCTGCCGACCTCCACGGTACTGTACCTTAACTTGGCCGTCGGGGGAGTTCATGACAGAGAGCAAATTTGAGTCGGTAGTTCGCCGCCTAGAGGAAGGCGGAATCTCGCGAGAGACCGTTGGTGCGTTGATAGAGCTAGTATCGCAGACCATCAACACCTCTCCCGAGTTTCTGCACGATAAAAAGCGGCATATAATCAGCGAACAGATCAGCGAACTTGGCGAGTTCGTCTATAGGCTGAGTCACCAGACTTCCTATCTCGCGTGGCAGATGCATGAGTACCTATGGCACTCGTCTCTCGGAATCCACAAGGAAGATGCCGAGAGGCCACAACTAATACCCGCGAGAATATGGATCGACGACGGCGATGCTGTAGTTATTCAAGAGGCTTTCGAGGAGGTTGTTGACTCCTACGGGCTCACGATATCAGTAGAGCTTCCTCCCGAGCGCGGCTCCTGGTTTAAGAGGATGTTTCTGCGGACGCAGGGGAACATCACCGAAACGCAGCTCAGAGATAATCTATCTGATCTAGAAAAGATGCTCGAAATACAGCTGGGTGGCAGGGCAACATCCGGCCTCCACGACCGACAGTCCGAAGCCACGGCCCGCCTCTTGACGGCACTCGATAACACGTCGAATGCCGTCGTTCAGATCGGAAACGTCCTTCTCATTAAAAACATGGGGGCGGTCTTCGCAAGGGGGCTAACGCCCCACGAACTAGTCTATTTTGAACGTAATGCACATCTCTTCAGGAGTCCAGAAAGTGCGCTCATTGCGCTCGAAATGCTTTCTGCGGCCAGCCAAGACAATACATCCTCGGCCGCAAAAGAGGGATGACGCGAAGGTGTCCGGCGTAAAGATTTGCGTCCCGATTTCGATCAGAGAGCGATAAATCCGTGTCTGCCGAGTTGCGGCTTGCTCGTCACCGCGTTTCGGAGGAGCTACTTGCCTCCATTGAGCGGGGGCGTCAGCTCTTGGATATGCCTAGGTCAACCGAGGCCGAAGGTCTTGCTTTCATCGATGCGTACCGAAGCTGGGATTTTTATAACTCCAGGCTTCTCGACCAAGCATTCACCCCTGTGCCGTGGCCAAGCAATAGCCCCAAAAGCCAATACACAACAATTAAT
>NZ_JALKFU020001147.1 GCF_023242965.2 Frankia sp. AgKG'84/4 | reverse complement strand
CGTGTTCGCCCAGGTCGACGGCGCCCGGCTGATCCTGATCAACGCCGGCCATCCCGATCCGTTGCTGCTGCGCCGGGTCCGGCGCCACCAGCAGAGCCATGCCGACGACCTCGCGAACGACGCCGCACGGCTGGACCAGGCCGAGCGGACCGGCCGGGCCGTCCGCCGACTCAGCCGCCAGGTCCGCCACATCCTCGAGGATCTGCGCCAGGCGATCACCTGCCGCCTACCGGCCCTCGCCACCCTGCTCGACACCACGGACGACTACCAGGAGATGACCGTCGACCAGCGCCGGTCCCTCTCGATCCTGGTGACCATCGCGACAACCGCGGTCACCGTGATGAGCACCACGATCGCCACCGAGGACGGTGAACCGTCCGCCCAGTGCCGCCGTGCGGTCCTCGACGCCCGCCAAGAGCTCCTCACCCTGGGCCAGCCGGCATGAACAGCCCGACGCAACCGAGTCAGCCCCCGTCGGCCGCCGCCGGCCCGCGCCGGTTCCCGTCCGTGCTGCCCGGGGGCGCCGACGCCGCCGTCTGGGCGATCAGCGACCTCGCCACCCGCCGCGCCGCCGCCGCCGTCGTCACCACCCTCGCCAGCCAGGAGGACATCGCCAAGCTCGCCGAGCGCTGGGCCAGGGTGGGCAACGCGCAGCGCGCCGGTCACCTCTTCGAAGTGATGCACGCCGCGACCTTCAACCGCAACGCCGCCCTGCGCGCAGCCGGCGTCCGCGCCTACGTCCAGGCCTGGACCGAGGGCGGCTCCCCCTCGGGAAAGGTCGACATCAGGCTGCGGGACGGCACCACGTTCCGTGACGTGCAGGCGAAGGTCTACGCCGATCCGGTGCGGGCGGCGCACGCCGTCGCCTCATCCGACTACACCGGCATGCGACGACTGGTGCCCGCCGACCAGGTCGAGGCCATCAACACCGTCCTCGACAAGGCTCTTCAACGCTCCCCCGAGGGCCTCTACTACGCCGGGTACGCCGACGCCGGCACGCACCTCACCGACACGCTCCACCTCGGCGGCATCCACAGTGACCCGGTCACCCTCGGCCAGGCGCACAGGGCGGCCCGCAACCCGATCCGCTGGGCCAACCTGCAGGTCGCGCGCTCCACCGGGCGCCAGATCGCCACCGGCGCCGCGGCCAGCGCCGTCAGCGGAGCACTGTTCGCCGGCCTCACCGCGGCCGGCCTGGGCTTTCTCGTACTGACGAACAACTCG
>NZ_JALKFU020001146.1 GCF_023242965.2 Frankia sp. AgKG'84/4 | reverse complement strand
GGCCATGGCCGGTCCAGACCGGTGCCGGTCCGGGGCTCACCCCACGGCACCAGGCGGATCCGGTCCGCGGGATCGCGCCCGCCCACGGGCACCGCGGTGAGGACCGCGTCCGGACCGAGCAGTCCCTGCACCCGGGTGAGCGCCCGGGCGATCCGGCCGGCGCCCGCGCCCGGCTCCCCCCACAACCCGAGCTGACGGCCGTCCGCGGGCAGCAGGCCGACCGGTTCGACGCGAAGCCGGACCAGGCCCGCCGTCGGCCGCGCCACCCCGGCGCCCGCGGTCACGGAACCGGCGCAGGGGTCCGCGGAGCCGGCCAACCACCCGTCGAGCTGCCAGCGCACCCGGTCCGTGATGGCGGCGGCGGACAGCGGCCCGTCGTGGCGCCAGGTCCGGACATGATTCTCACCGTTGCCGGTGTCCGCCTCGATCTGGACCCCGGTGCAGGCCAGGCCATGCGCGCGGAGCAGGTCGTGAGCCTGCTCGGCGAGGCGGCGCGCGGCGAAGGCGCCCTGCTCGGCCCGGTCCGCGGGCGGATCGAACGTGGTGACGACACCCAGGTCGACAGGCCGCTCCCGGGCCACCGCCAACCGGGGGTCCACGCCGCGGGCGAGGCTGTGCGCCCAGCTTCCGGCCGGGCCGAACCGAGCGGCGACGTCGGCGACCGGCAGCGCCGCGAAACCGCCGAGGGTGACCAGGCCCAGCCGGCGCAGCAGGTCGACGAGCCCACCGTCGTCGAGCAGGTCGATGGGCAGCGGCGCGAGGAAGGCGGCGGTCCCCGCCGGGGGCACGACGACATCGGTCCGCGCGGCGATGCCGGCCGCGAACGGCCCATCGGCCACGCCGAGCCCACAGCTCGGCAGTGCCCGCGGCGACCCGGCACCCGCCGGGCCGGCCAACCGGTCCGCCGCCGGCCAGGCCGCCGCCAGCGCGCGCCGGACCTCGTCGACGGCCGCCTCCTCCCCGCCGAAGTACCGGGCCGCGCCGCGGATCGGCACGACGCACTCCCCCGGCCCGCGCACCTCGACTCCGGGGATCACGGACTCGACCGCGACGACCAGCGGCTCGAAGACCCGGGCGCAGCGGCTCGGGTCGTCCGGTTCGAGAGCGATCCCGGGGCAACGGGCCTGGGCTTCCCGCCGGCGCAGGCCGGGACGGACACCGAGCTCGCGGGCGGCACGGGTCGCGGCGACGACCTGGCCGGCGGCCAGCACCGCGACGGGCAGCTC
>NZ_JALKFU020001145.1 GCF_023242965.2 Frankia sp. AgKG'84/4 | reverse complement strand
CGTCGTGGGAGGCCTTCGAGCGGGCCGGGATCGATCCGGGGACGTTGCGGGGCAGCCAGACCGGGGTGTTCGTCGGCACCAACAGCCAGGACTACGTGTCGCTGCTGGCCGCCGCCCCGAAGACCGGCGAGGGCTATGTGGCCACCGGCAACGCGGCCAGCGTCGTCTCCGGCCGCCTCGCCTACACCTTCGGTCTGGAGGGGCCGGCGCTGACGGTGGACACGGCGTGTTCGTCGTCGTTGGTGGCGTTGCATCTGGCGGTCCGGTCGCTGCGGTCAGGGGAGTGCTCGCTGGCCCTGGTCGGCGGCGTCATGGTGATGTCGACTCCTGGCGGTTTCGTCGAGTTCAGCCGGCAGCGCGGGCTCGCCGCCGACGGGCGGTGCAAGGCCTTCGGCGCCGGCGCCGACGGATTCGGCATGGCCGAGGGCGCCGGCGTCCTGCTGGTGGAGCGGCTCTCGGACGCGCGCCGCCACGGGCATCCGGTGTGGGCGGTGGTGCGTGGGTCGGCGGTCAACTCCGATGGGGCGAGCAACGGGCTGACCGCGCCGAACGGCCCGTCGCAGCAACGGGTGATCGACGCGGCACTGCGCGACGCGGGCCTGGCCGCCGAACAGATCGACGCCGTCGACGGCCATGGCACCGGCACCGCGCTCGGCGATCCGATCGAGGCACAGGCGCTGTTGGCCACCTACGGACGGGACCGGGACGCGGATCGGCCGCTGTGGGTGGGATCGCTGAAGTCGAACATTGGGCACACGCAGGCGGCGGCGGGTGTCGGCGGTGTGATCAAGATGGTGATGGCGATGCGGCACGGGGTGGTGCCGAAGACGTTGCACGCCGAGGAGTCCTCGCCGGTGGTCGACTGGTCGTCGGGGGCCCTCCGGCTGGTGACGGAGGCGACGCCGTGGCCGCGCACGCGGGATGCACGGCGATCCGGGGTGTCCTCGTTCGGTATCAGCGGCACCAACGCCCACGTGATCCTGGAGGAGGCACCCGCAGTTCCGGCCGCTGGCGACCGGCAGCGGCCGGTGCACGACGTCACCGGGTCGGATTCGCCGGTCGGTCCCATCGGTTCTTCGCTTCTTTCTTCGGTCGTGCCGGTCGCTTTCCCGTGGGTTTTGTCGGGGCGGGATGCGGCGGGTCTGGTGGGGCAGGCGGGTCGGTTGTCGGCGTTTGTGTCGGCGCGGCCTGAGCTGGGTCTGGGGGATGTGGGTTTTTCGTTGGTGT
>NZ_JALKFU020001144.1 GCF_023242965.2 Frankia sp. AgKG'84/4 | reverse complement strand
AAACACCCTGAAAAACCCCGAGGAGCCGGGGACTTTTATCTGGCCACCAGCGGGGACCACAAACTGGCCGTTGACACAAAGACCTCGCGACACCCGATCCTCTGCCGCCCTCGTGGGTTACCGCCATGGCAAACCGCAGACGCAAGACACTCGTCGTCTGCGTTTCCTGCCACGGCCAGATCCATACGAGGCGGCCCGCCACACCGCTCACGCAGTAGTCACCGGAGAGCCGGATGATCGGGAAACCATCACGTCCGGTTCGGCGGGAGGCCGCGCGGAAAAGGACCAGCCCTCTGGCTGGCACCTCGCCGCGCGGCCGACCCATCCGCCTGGATCACCGCCCACCGCCGTCTCGCCCACGACTACGAACGCGACCCTGCCAGCGCCACTGCCTTCGTCTACTGGGCCATGATCCGACGCCTTGCCCGCGGCGAACCGGCCTCACGCTGGACAGCCGGAACAAACACGGACAGTTAACAACCGTCAAGATTCAAAGCAGGAACTCCGGTAGGCCTGGGTCGCCACTTCAGCGAGCGCAGTGAAGAGACCGTCCTGCCCGGACTCGGAACTGTCGAGTGCCCGTCCGATCTCGACACCGGTCACCACTGTCACGCCGGGAAGTACGGCCAGCGCCGTCGCCAGCTCCTGCTCGGCCCGATTCATCCGTCGCTGCTCGCCACCGTCTGGATGCTCGAAGGAAGGGCACAGGCAGATGATGCAGGGCGCCTTCACCAAATGTTGGAGGTTCGCGATCGCATCAACAAGATGAGGAGCAGGACGAGCCGACAGCCCGACCGTGCTGGTGCCGCTCGCTGGTACTACTGCAGTATCGGACCGGACATCTTCCCGCCTCGCGAAGAGAGTCGACAGATCGGTATCGCGTAGAAGGCTCTCTTGTCGGTCAAGGATCACATGGAAACCGCGATCCTCTAGCAGGCCAGCCAAGAAATCACGCCCGCCGCCCCGACCATGAACCTCGATCACGATCTGATGAAAGCGCTTCCAATGGCCGTCCTCGATACCCTCCAGGATCTCGGCCTCGCTGCCTTCCGCATCAATCTTCAAGAGATCCACACGATCGACACCGGTCTCGCGTAGCACCGTGGAAAGAGTTTTCGTGGCCGAAGGGTAGACATCCGCCAGCAGTCGGTCCCGATAATGCCCCGTGGAGTGGTGTAGATCGGTTCGCGTTCCGCTCTGCGTCTTTCGCTATTATGCGGCCTGAATA
>NZ_JALKFU020001143.1 GCF_023242965.2 Frankia sp. AgKG'84/4 | reverse complement strand
GCCCGCGGTGGTGGCGGGCTCGTCGGCCGGCGCGGGCCGCGACGGTGGTGGCGGCGGCGGAACGAACGAGCTGGGCGGGTTGGCGGGTCGCGACGCCGTTGGGATGGTCACCTCGCCGCGGGAGAAGCCACCGCGACGCCGTTCGCCCACGCGGTCAACCGGATCCTGATCATCGCCGGCCGCCGCGTCCCTCCGGCCCGGGACGACCGGGGAGTCGGCGCGGTCCGCCCGGCCCTGACCATCGTCGCCCACCGGCCGCTGGGGAACCGGCACACCCGCGGGATCAGCACGATCCCGCGGGACCGGACCATCGCCATCGCCATCGCCATCGCCCGGATCGTTCGCCGATCGACCGGCGGGGCCGCGCACGCTGCCGGAGGGACCGCGGGCCTGGGCCGGCGGCCCGGACGCGGTGGCGACCGGGGCGGATCGTTCGAGGCGCCGAGGTCTTACCGGCACCTCGAACTGATCAACACCTGCGACCGCCGCCTCGTGGGCGCTGCCATCCACACGACCTCCCGACCCGAATCGTCGCGACCCGGTGGAACGCCGGCATCCGGTTCCACCCAGGAGACTCGCGACGACTCCGAGCGGGTAACACGGTAAAGCCTCAGATCACAGCAGAGGAGACCTCTACGCCAGAACAGTCAGAAAAAGGCTTCTTCGGTATCGAGTATCAACGTTCGGCCACAGGCACATCACCGGGAAAACCTGATCGGACGGACACCCGGACGGTGGGGCCCCACCTGGGGGCACCCCCGGAGCAGGATCGAGCGCCGGCCCGGCCTGAACGGGCCGGTGCCCGCACACCACAAAGACTTCCGCGGCGTTCAGCCGACGAGAACGGGCGAAGACGATCGGTCGGGTGTCATCGCCGCAGCGAAACTCGCACCGGCGTGAACATCGGGATCAACCGGAGGGAACCGCCGGCCGGCTGACCCGGCGCCACCACCGACGAAACCGTCGGCACCGCGACGGAACCGCCCGGCCGGGCGTTACCGCCGTTGTCCGTCATGGCGGCACCGGTCACGGCGAGCATCAGCAGCGCGGCCGAGCCCAGCAGAGTCCGTCGCACACCGGACCTCGGGACGGGCAGCCGCCGCGGCCCCGACGGCCGTCGGGGCCGGCCACGCGCGCCGTCCGGCGACGGTCCGATGCCGGGCAAGCCCGGCGTCGAGGGTCGGGCCGATCCCGCCCGCGGGCCGCGCGGGGACCCACCGGGCCTGGCA
>NZ_JALKFU020001142.1 GCF_023242965.2 Frankia sp. AgKG'84/4 | reverse complement strand
GTCCAGCCCCGCGAGGGCGGCGAGCGCGGCGAGGTTGCGCCGGCCGGAGAGCGCCGGGTAGAGCGCCGGGCTCTCGATCAGCGCGCCGACCCGCGGCAGGTAGGCCGTCGGCGACCGCAGCGGCTCACCGAGGACGCTGCCCTGCCCGCCACTGGGCCGGACCAGGCCGAGCAGCATCCGCAACGTCGTCGTCTTGCCAGCGCCGTTGGGCCCGACAAACCCGGCGACCGCCCCCTCGGGAATCGTGATGTCCAGGCCGCTGACCACGGTCCGCCGCCCATACCGCTTGGTCAGGCCGCGCACGTCGATGGCGACCTGCTCGGGCGGCGGGCTGGGATGGGCGGGCGCCATGGGGCGTGGCCCGGTCGTTGTCGTCATGCCGATCAGCGTCCCGGCCGGGCGGACTCCCGTCGTCCGTCACCGAGCGGCATCGGGCTACGCAGTCGGACGCAGTGCGTCCGACTGCTCGGTGTGGTGCAGCGCGCGGAGGCCCGACGGTTCTCTCTGCGTGACGATTCGCTAACTAGGCGAGGCCGGCCTGGTTGGCGAGGACGGCCAGTTGGGTGCGGTCGCGGGCGGCGAGTTTCACCATGACCCGGCTGACGTGGGTGCGGGCGGTCGCCGGGCTGATGACCAGCTCAGTGGCGATCTCGTCGTTGGACAGGCCGCGGCCGACCAGCCCCATCACCTCGCGTTCCCGGACGGTGAGGCTGCGCAGGTCGGGGGCGTCGACGCTCGGGCGGCGGGCGAAGGTCTCGATGACCAGGCGGGTGACCGTGGGGGACAGCAGCGATTCGCCCGCGGCGACCACCCGGATCGCGCGCAGCAGGTCCGCCGGCTCCGCGTCCTTGAGCACGAAGCCCGCCGCGCCGGCGCGCAGGGCCTCGAAGACGTACTCGTCCACCTCGAAGGTGGTGACCATGACGACGCGGGTCGTGGCCAGTGCCGGGTCCGTCGCGATCATCCGCAGCGCCGCCAGACCGTCGAGCACCGGCATCCGGATGTCGAGCAGCACGACGTCCGGGCGGGTGGCCCGCACGGTGTCGACGGCCCCCCGGCCGTCCTCGGCCTCGCCGACGAGTTCCAGGTCGTCCTCGGTCTCGATGAGTACCCGCAGACCCAGGCGCACCAGCGGCTGGTCGTCGGCGATGACGACCCGGATCACCGGCGGGCCGCCGCGGGCCGGACGGGCAGCTCGGCGCGGACCTGCCAGCCGCCGCCCGCCGGGCC
>NZ_JALKFU020001141.1 GCF_023242965.2 Frankia sp. AgKG'84/4 | reverse complement strand
GCGTGGGATGGAGGGCCACGGCTGGACGGTGCTCGCCGCGGTCCTGGTCGGGCTGGTGCTGTGGGTGCTCAGCCTGCGCGTCATCCGGGTCGACCACCTCGGTTCCTACGGGCTGCTGGCCGTGCTGCCGGCGGTCTGGTTCGCCGCGCTGGCGCTGGTGACGTTCGCCGCCGTCGGCGCGCTGGCCGCCGCCCGGCCGGCCGGGGTGGTGCTCGCGTGCGCCGGGGTGGCGCTGGCCCTGGTGCTGTACGCGACGATCCCGGCCGTCGCGGACATGCCGCAGTACGCCTATGTCTACAAGCACATCGGCGTCACCCGCTACATCGAGGCCCACCACGGCGTCGATCCGTCGATCGACATCTACCACCGGTGGCCCGGTTTCTTCGCGCTCGGCGCGCTGTTCGGCGAGGTCGCCGGGCAGCCGAACCCGGTGTCGTTCGCGGCCTGGGCCGAGCCGCTGTTCGCCGTGATCGACCTGTTCCTCGTCGTCGCCCTGGCCCGCGCCGTGGTCGGCGGCACCCGCGTGCCCTGGTTCGCCGGGTACCTGTTCACCGCGGCGAACTGGATCGGCCAGAACTACTTCGCGCCGCAGGCCATCGGGTTCACCCTGGCGCTGGCGATCCACGTCCTCGTCGTCGGTCAGCTCACCGGCAACGGGGCGACCCTCGGTTCGGGCCGGCGCGGCCGGCTGCTGCGCCGGCTGCTCGGCCGCTCCGGCGCTGGTGCCGATGCCGATGCCGGTGTCGGTGGCGATGCCGGTGCCGGTGCCGGTGCCGGTGTCGGTGGCGGTGTCGGTGGCGGTGGCGGTGGCGGTGTCGGTGTCGGTGGCGGTGGCGACGTGCCCGCTCGCCGCGATGGCGGCTGGCCGCGCTCCGCGGTCCTCGCCGCGGTCCTGCTGCTGACCGCGGCGGCGGTGGTCAGCCACCAGCTCACCCCGTACCTGATCGTGCTCACCGTCGGCGCGCTCACCGTGCTCGGCGCGGTCCGCCCACGCTGGCTGGTGGTGGCGATGACCGCCCTGGCGGTCGCCTTCCTGGTGCCGAACCTCGACTACATCCGCGATCACTTCGGCCTGTTCAGCGGTGCGGACGCGGTCGCCAACGCGACCAACTCCGGGGTCTACATCGAGCTGCGCAAATCCGCGGGGAAGATCCTCTACGCGCGGGCCGGGCTGTTGCTGTTCGCCGGCGCGTGGCTGGCCGCGGCGATCGGCGCGCTGGTGCTGCGCCGCCG
>NZ_JALKFU020001140.1 GCF_023242965.2 Frankia sp. AgKG'84/4 | reverse complement strand
CGGGCGGGGCGCCCGCCGAGGACAGTGTCACGCCCAGCGCCGGCAGGGCGACGGCGCCGGTGATGAGTTCACCGCCCTGCCACAGCGCGACGTGCACCGCCCAGTCGGTCCGGCCGGGCTCGGCGAACTCGCGGGTGCCGTCCAGCGGGTCGACGATCCAGACCCGCTCGGCGGACAGGCGCACCGGATCGTCGACGGCTTCCTCGGACAGCACGGCGTCGGCCGGGCGATGGCGGCCCAGTGCCCGGGCGAGCAGCGCGTGCGACCGCGCGTCGCCGGCGTCGCGCAGCGTCGCCGGTTCGGCGAAACCGACCTCGCCGCGGATCCTGAGCAGCAGTTTTCCCGCATCCGTGGCCAGTCGCCGGGCAAGGACGTCATCGTCGAGTTCGTCGGTCGCGATGTCGATGGGAACGAGAGCCGGCAGGCTGGTGTCGTCGGTGTTCATCGGGTGGGAGTCTGTCACCCGCTACGGTCGCGGGTGTGAGTGCCACCTCTGATCCGGATCCCGACCGTCAGCGCGCCGCCCAGGACGGGCCGTCCGGGGCGTCCGGGCCCGCCGGCGGCGAGCCGCTGCTCACGCTGGTGAGCCCGGCCCGCGCGGCGCGGCTGACGGCCGCCTCGCTCGACTGGCCGTCGCTGACACTGACGCCGGACCAGCTCGCCGAGCTGGAGCTGCTGCTGGTCGGCGCCTTCGGCTCGCCGCCGGGCTACCCCGCCGAGGACGAGCTCGATGGCGTGATGGTGCCGTCGCTGGTCGTCGCACCGGACGTCGCCGCGCCGCTGTCAGCCGAGGCGACCATCGCCCTGCGCGACCAGGAGGGCGTCATGATCGCGGCGCTGCACCTGCGCGCGGCGGTCCCGGCGGCGCAGGGATCCCGGATCCGCCTGGTCGGCACCGTGGAGGGGGTGCGGCTGCCGCACCACCCGGATCATCCGGACCTGCGGCTGACGCCCGACGAGCTGCGCGCCCAGCTGCGGGCGCGGGGCTGGACCGGTCCGCAGGTCGGCTCCGGGGCGGCCTGGGCGGTGTGGGCCGACGGCCTGCTGCACACCGCCGACGTGGGTCGTATCAGGGCGCTGACCCGCCAGGGCAAGCGCTGCGTGGTGCTCGCCCCCGTCGGCGGAGCCGATCCCGCGGACGCTCATCACCACCTGCGGATCCGCTGCCTGCTGGCCGCGATCGACGCCGTCGACACGCCGCTGCGCCCCAGCGAGGCGACGCTGGCCTCGGAGGCCGTGGCG
>NZ_JALKFU020001139.1 GCF_023242965.2 Frankia sp. AgKG'84/4 | reverse complement strand
CCCCCCCCCCCCCCCCCCCCCCCCCCCCCCCCCCCCCCCCCCCCCCCCCCCCCACCCCACCCCCCCCCCCCCCACCGCGCGGCCCCCCCCCCCCCCCCCCCCCCCCCCGCGGCCGGCATGCCGGCGGCGGCGGATCAGACCAGAATGCAGGTCGGCACGGCGCGTGACGCCGACCGACCGAGGCCCTGACCCGCGGTGGACCCGCCCGCCGGGTCAGCCGAACCATCCCGCGCGCCGCACGAGCACCTGACCAGGTGCGGACCCCCTGGTTGGCCGAACGTCGTCCGGCTGACCCCGCCGCGCCGCGGACGACGAAAGGCATGCCATCCATGTCCAACGGTGGACGGTCCAACGGTGGACGGCGATCCCGCCCCGGTCCGACGGCGCGGGCCAGCGCGCCGCGGCTGCGATGACGGACGTCGCGATCCGCCCGGCGGAGCAGCTCCCCGAGCCCGCCGACGAGGCCGGCGGGCGGCCCGACCGCGCAGCGCGGATCTTCGCCGTGGTGGTCGGCGTGCTCGTCGCCGCCTCGGTGATCATTCGCTTCACCGCCAGCCAGGCCCTGTGGCTCGACGAGGCCCAGAGCGTCGCCATCGCCCGTCTGCCGCTGCACGGCGCGGGCGTCACGCTGTGGGACGGCCTGCTGCAGGACGGCTCACCGCCGCTGTACTACCTGCTGCTGCACGGCTGGATCGACCTGTTCGGCGAGAGTAGCCCCGCGGTCCGGTCGCTGTCCGCGGTGATCAACATCCTGGCCGCGTGGCCGCTGTACGTGCTGGCCGGGCGGGTGGTCGGCGAGCGCGCCGCGCGGGTCGCCGTCGTGCTGTACCTGACCTCGCCGTTCGCCCTGTACTTCGGCACCGAGACGCGGATGTACAGCCTCATCGTGCTGCTCACCGCGCTCGGCGGGGTCGCGCTGGAACGCGTGCTGCGGGCACCGTCGCCACGCGCCGTGATCGGCCTCGCGCTCGCCGCGGGCTGCCTGGCACTCACCCACTACTGGTGCCTCTACCTGCTACTGACCGTCGCCGGGTGGCTGATCGGCCTGCTGACGGTGCGCCCGTGGCTGCGGGCACGCCGCGCCCGGCCCGCCGGCGCGCGGGCGCCGCGCCCCGCGCCCCCCCCCCCCCCCGGGCCCCCCCCCCCCCCCCCCCCCCCCCCCCCCCCCCCCGCCCCCCCCCCCCCCCCCCCCCCCCCGCCCCCCCCCCCCCCCCCCCCCCCCCCCCCCCCCCCCCCCCCCCCCCCCCCC
>NZ_JALKFU020001138.1 GCF_023242965.2 Frankia sp. AgKG'84/4 | reverse complement strand
GCGCCGCCCATGATGATCGGCGGCCCCGGGCGCTGCGCCGGCTTGGGCAGCGCCGGGCTGTCAGTGAGCTGGTAGTGCACGCCGGCGTAGGAGAACGTCTCCCCCGCCGGCGTGCCCCACAGCCCGGTGATGATCGCCAACTGTTCGGCGAGCCGGTCGAAGCGCTCCGCGACCGGCGGGAACGGCACGCCGTACGCCGCGTGCTCGGCGTCGAACCAGCCCGCGCCGAGCCCCAGCTCGACGCGGCCACCGCTCATCGCGTCTACCTGCGCGACCGCGACCGCCAGCGGCCCGGGCAGCCGGAACGTCGCGCTGGTCACCAGGGTGCCGAGGCGGATGCGGGAGGTCTCCCGTGCCAGGCCCGCCAGCGTCACCCAGGCATCCGACGGGCCCGGCGCCGGGTCGCCCGGACCGATCCGCAGGAAGTGATCAGAACGAAAGAAGCCGTCGAACCCAGCCTCCTCCGCGGCCTTGGCCACGGCGAGCTGACGCTCATACGACGCGCCCTGCTGAGGCTCGATGAAGATACGCAGATCCATAGCCCCACCCTGGCAAACGAGGCCCGCCGCCCACGCGCCACCCCCACGGTCCCGACCCGTCCGGCGTCCAGCCGACCGGCCGGCCGGCGAGGTCATGACAACTGTCATGGGGCACCGATGACGGTCATGACTGGGGCGCCGCGCCCGCCCACGCCATCCTCAAAGCCATGAGCAGGCAATCCTCACCGACCGTGCCCAGCCGCGGCGTAGCCGTGCCCAGCCGCGGCGTAGCCGTGCCGGAGGAGGGCCGCGCGGCACCCTCTGGACGACAAATCAGGCGCAATCCCGACCAGAAGGAGCCCCATGCCCCCTCACCCATGCACAGCCACGACGGGCGGTGACGATGGGGGACGCCTTGGTCGTTGGCTTCTCGCCGCCGCCGCCGGGCGGCCTGTCGGGTCGCCGACCTTGGGGTTGTGATCCGGCCGGGTGGGAATGATCCCCGGACCTCGCCACCGGTCCGGCGCGCTACGACCTCCAAGGGGATAACAGCCATGCTGCTCGCTGAGGATCTTCTGCTGCTCGCACTCGATCCGGAGCGTGGGACGCCGGTGAACTCCTCGCGCGAGCCGCTGAAAGTCGCGCTGGGTGGGGCGCTCATCGCGGAACTCGGGCTGCTCGGGCTGGTCGCCGAGGACGGGCGGCGACTCGCCCCGGTCGGCCCGCCACCCGGCGACCCGCTGCTGGCAGACGCCCACGCGCTGCTCGCCACCG
>NZ_JALKFU020000098.1 GCF_023242965.2 Frankia sp. AgKG'84/4 | reverse complement strand
GGCCGGGCGCGGGGGACGCCCACGCGGCCGGCCGAGGGTGCGCCCGGACGTGGTGGTGGCGATCACCGCGCGGACTGGTTCGCCGCCGCCGGTCATCGGGCCCTGACCAGGCGTCTTCCGCCGGGCGTCGAGTCCGTGCCGGGGCGCGGACTGAAGGGGGAGCAAAATATCGTGTTTGGTGCGCTAGGTAGGTTTAGGGATGGTAGGGGCGGGGTAGCGAGCAACAAGGTTGTTGCCATGTTTGTCCGCTTCACCCGATCCTGCGGGAGGCGATCATCATGTCGGAGCCCGGCCCGGGTGGCGGGAACGGTGCGTCACGGCAACACCCGGCGCGACGGCGCGCGACGCGGGCGGCCCTCGGTAGCCGCCCCGGCCGCCCCGGCCGCCCCGTGCGCGGCTGGTCGGACGGCGAGGTCCATGATGAGGTCGCACTGAAGCTACCTATTTGTACCGATACAACCCGGCTGCCGACACTATAAGTGAGGGCATGTGTGCACTACGAATTCCGGTGTGTCCTGGGGCGGTGCCCCGTGCTGACCCCACAACACCAGTACGTTCCCTGAGCGTGACGGTCACCAACAACGCGGTGATCGGTGTGGCGCTCGGCTACATCGAGGCGAACCCAGACGAGATGGATCTCCTCCGCTCCCTCGTCGTGCTTGCTCTCCACGGGCCCGCGATCACCGCCCGAAGCACGCAGCCCGCCCACGTCACCTGTCGCGCCGCCGTCGTGTCACCTGACTGGCGCGTCCTCGAGGTCATGAACGGCGCGGCGTCCACCTGGCAGCTTCCAGGCGGCCACGTCGAGGCGCACGCGTCGTCCCTGCTCGGCGCCGCGCTGGAGCACGCCACCCGGCACGCCGGTGTGGAGGCGAACATGGTCATCCCCGGTGGGATCATGCCGTTCGACGTCGACGCGACGATCGTGGAGGCTGTCCCGGTCCTGGGGGAGCCCCAGCATGTGCACTACGACGTGACCTACCTGCTGCACGTCGAGGATCGCGGTCTCGCGGTGCCCGACGAGGGACCGAACCGGATCCGCTGGGTCGACCCGGGCCAGATCGCCGGCCGGCTCGGCGTCAAGCTCCGCGCGGCGTCCCACCAGTCCCGGCTGGTCCCCTGACGTCCGGGTTCGTGCCCGACGGCGGCTCGTCGGTGGCGAAGCGCAGATAGCGGTCGGCGGATCGGCGGACGGCAGCGTTGCCGTCCGCGCGCACGACGGTCTGCCAGAACGCGCCGTACACGGCGTGGAAGTCGAACGGTTCGAGGAGCCTGACGGCGCGCCGCACGACCCTCGGCCGTTCCGGGATGTAGTTCGGGTAGCTGTACATGAAGCTCACCCACCGGCGGTCGAGCACGACCTGCAGGATGTCGCCGGAGAACAGCGCGCCGCGGCCGTCCTCGCCGCCGGCCCAGTGCAGCACGGTGCCGCCGGCGAAATGCACTCCGCCGTTGATCAACGTCAGGCCGTCACCGATGGCCAGCGTGTCCCCGCTCCACAGCTCGATCGCCGGGTCGGGTCGGCCGATCCACCGCTCGTCCGCGGCGTGGACGTAGATCGGGACCCCGCCGAACGCGCGGCTCCAGTCGACCATCGCCCCGTAGAAGTGCGGGTGACTGATCGCGATCGCGTCGATGCCGCCGAGCCCCGCGATCTGGCCGGCGAGGTCGTCGTCGAGGAACGGCACGCAGTCCCACAGGATGGTCGCCGCGCCCGTGTGGACCAGCAGCGCCCGTTGGCCGATGGAGATCTTCGGCTCGGTGCCGACGCCGGTGACCCCCGCGCCCTCCGGGGCCAGCACCCCTCGGTAGCCCTCGGCGCGCAGTCGGGCCAGCGAGGTCCACCGCTGCCCCTCCCAGCCCACGTACTGGCGCTCGTCCTCGCAGACGGGGCACGCGGCCCGCGGCGCGCCGTACTGCACCCCGCAGGTGGCGCAGATCGGTAGCTCGAGGTCCAGGTCGGGCGGCATGGATGCCACGGCGTGCCTCCGGCGGTGCGGCTGTTGCGGCGGTGAGCCAGCGGGTCAGCTGGCCAGCAGCTGGCGGAAACGGCTGTGATGGAACACCAAGGGTGACACCGTCGCATCGGAACTGAGCGCGTGCACGCGCAACAGCGCGATGAGATGGTCGCCGGCGGTGACCTCCCGGACCAGCTCGCACTCCAGTGCCGCGGCGGACTCGGCGACGAACAGCGCCCCGGCGCCGCTGGCCCGCCAGGAGATCCCGGCGAAGCGGTCCCCGTCGCGCGCGGAAAGCTGCCGACAGGCGACGTCATGTGCCTCCCCGAGGACACTGACGCCGAGGCGCGCCGGCGCGCGCAGCCGCGGCCAGGTCGTTGACGTGTTCGCCACGCACACCGACACCAGCGGCGGGTCGAGCGACACCGAGGTGAACGAGCTGACCGCCATCCCGACCGGCACGTCGTCGACGAGTGCGCAGACCGCCGCCACCCCACTGGGGAAGCAGCCGAACGTCGAGCGCAGCAGTCGCGGGTCGGTCGTCGCGTCGACGACGGTCATCTCGGTTCCGATCACGGCAGGGTCCTCCCCTGTGAAGAAGCCGGCGGTCCGGTGCGCGCCGCGGCGCGGTCAGAAGTCGAGCGGCGCGGTCAGAAGTCGAGCAGGTTGTCGCGGAAGTGGCGGTGGGCGAAGCCGTCGCGGATCAGGCCGCGCCGGCGCAGCGCGGGCGCCAGCCCATCGGTGAGCATGCTGATGCCCTGGCGGTACAGCGGCTGCTGCAGGAGGAATCCGTCCCCGCCGACCTCCGCCATCACCTCACCCATCTGCGCGGCGACCGCGTCCGGGGTGCCGACCAGCTCGACGGCGCCCGACGCCGGGCGGGAGGCGAACTCCCGCAGCGTCATCCCGGCGCTGCGGGTCTTGAGGTGCGCGGTGGTGCTGCGGCTGGCGTTGGTCGAGAGCGCCGGCATCGGGGCGTCCAGGTCGAACCGGCCGAAGTCGATGCCGCTGTAGTAGGACAACCAGCCCAGGTTGATCTCGATGTTCGCCTCGGCGGCGGCCAGGGCGCGCTGGCGCTTGTCCTCGGCTTCCCGCATCGTCTCGCCGAGGACCGGGGAGACGTTGAACATCACCTTGCAGGAGCCCGCCGGCCGGCCGTGGGCGGCGGCCCTGGCGACGACGTCGGCGCGGAACTCCTTCATCGCGTCGATGCCGGTGACGTTCGTCATCACCAGGTCGACGTTCTTCGCGGCGAAGTCCCGGCCCCGCCCGGAGCCGCCGGCCTGGGAGAACACCGGGCGGCCCTGCGGCGGGCGCAGCGAGTTCAGCGGCCCGCGGGAGCGGTAGAAACGCCCTTCGAAGTCCACCGGGCGCACCTTCGCGGTGTCGACGTAGATGCCGGCGTCCCGGTCGGCGACCAGCGCATCGGCGTCCCAGGAGTTCCACAGCGCCTCGACCAGGGCGACCCACTCGTCGCCGGCGTCGTAGCGGGCGTCGTGGTCGGCCTGGGCGTCGGCGCCGTAGTTCTGCGCGGTCCGGTCGTTGTGCGACATGACGAGGTTCGC
Source organism: Frankia sp. AgKG'84/4 (assembly GCF_023242965.2). Taxonomy (GTDB): domain Bacteria; phylum Actinomycetota; class Actinomycetes; order Frankiales; family Frankiaceae; genus Frankia. The sequence continues at coordinate 9,511 of NZ_JALKFU020000098.1, read as the reverse complement.
GCCGCCCCGGCCATGGGAGATGTGGTCGAGGGTCGCCAGGGTGCGGGCCGCCAGGTACGGGGGGTGGAACGTCGTCGTCAGCGTCGGCAGGATGCCGAGGTGCTCGGTCGCCGTGAGCATGAACGGTGCCATCACGAAAAGGTCCTGCTTCGGCGCGTGGAAGCCGTTGTGCAGGGCGAAGTCCATGGAGCCGCGGAAGACGTCCGGGATGAAGTGGGCATCCTCGAGGATCACGCAGTCGAACCCGGCCCGCTCGACGGCCCGCGCCGCGTCGATGTAGAGCTGCGGGTGGAGCCACTCGGTGGCCCCCTCGCCGGACCACATGCCGTTCCACGACTGGACCCCGCAGCCCGTGAACAGCCCGAGGTGGAACATCAGAACTCCAGCAGGTTGTCGCGGAAGTGCTCGTGCGTGTACGAGTCGCGGATCAGGCCGCGGCGCTTGAGCGCCGGCGCGAGACCGTCGGAGATCTTGGCGATGGAGTGCCGGTCGACCTCGTTGGAGATCAGGAAGCCGTCCCCGCCGACCTCCTCCATCGCCTCGCCCATCTGCGCGGCGACGCTGTCGGGGGTACCGACGAGCTCCAGGCTCACGGTCGTCTCGTGGGTGCAGACCAGCTCGCGCAGCGTCTTGCCGTCCTCGCTGTCCTTGGCGTAGCGGGTCATCGAGCTCTGGTGGCCGTTGACCTGGCCGGACAGGTCGGGAAGCGGCTTGTCGAGGTCGAACTGGCTGAAGTCGAGGCCGCTGAAATAGGACATCACCGCGAGCTGGGTCTCGATCGCGGGCACCTCCCGCTGGGCGGCGCGGATGCGCTGGCGCTTGTCCCACGCCTCCTGCTCGGTCTCGCCGAGGACCGGCTGGATGAGATAAAGCACCTTGCAGTCCGAGGGCTTGCGGCCGTTGGCGATGAGCCGGGCGGACATGTCCTCCCGGTAGGCCTTCATCGCCTCGACGCCGAGCGGCACGCAGATGACCGTGTCGGCGTTGCGGGCGGCGAACTCCCGGCCGGCGGGGGAGCCGCCCGCCTGGCAGATCACCGGGCGGCCCTGCGGGCCGGGCGCGGCGTTGAGCGGGCCGCGACTGCGAAAGAACTCGCCCTCGAAATCGATGGTGTGGACCTTGGTGTGGTCGGCGAAGGTTCCGGTCTCCTCGTCGAACACGACGGCGCCGGGCTCCCAGGAGCCCCACAGCTTCCCGACGAGGTCCATCCACTCGTCGGCCATCTTGTAGCGCAGGTCGTGCTCGAAGTGCTTCTCGTAGCCGAAGTTCTGCGCGGCCCGGTGGCTGGAGGAGGTCACCAGGTTCCCGCCGACCCGGCCGCGGGTCAGATGGTCGAGGGTCGCCAGCATCCGGGCGGCCATGAACGGCGGGTAGAACGACGTGGAGATGGTCGGGATCAGGCCGATCCGCGAGGTGGCCTGGCCGAGAATGCCGATGAGCGCGGTCGGGTCGAAACGCGGGCATTCCATGTTGTACTTCAGGTAGGCCCGCATCGTGCCCTCGAAGCCGTCCGGAATCATCAGGCCGTCTTCGAAGATCATGTAATCGAAGCAGGCCCGCTCCAGCGACCTGGCCATGTCCACGTAAAGGTCGGGGCCGCTCCACTCGCGCGCTCCGGACCCGGCCCAGGTGCCCTTCCAGTTCTGCACGCTGAATCCATGGCCGACGAACCAGCCCATGTGGAACATGACTTCTCCCTGACGCGACGGGGGCGGAAATGGGGTGCCAGGTACAGGAGATACCGGCTGTGTTTCACGGGTATGGCCGGCCGGTTCGGCGTAAATTGCGCCGACCGGCCGGCCATCCGTACTGCCTGTGCTGCCTGCTCAGTCGGTCTTCGAGAGGTGCGCGAAGTCAATCGCGCCCTCGGAGCGGTAGACGTAGCCGTCGATGTTCGCGCGGAAGACGACGTTCGGCTGGTCGAAGGAGATCGGGATCTCCGGTGCGCCGTCCTGCCAGATCTTCTGCGCCGCGTTCCACTCCTTGCCGGCGGCGGCCGACAGTGGGTCGCCGGCCTGGTTGCCCTTCTCGACGGCCGCATAGTAGGCGTCGTCGGACCAGCCGGAGGTGTTCAGCGGCGAGCCCTTCGTCAGCGACAGCAGCAGCTCGTACGGCGGCGTCTGGCTGATCGCCTTGTTCAGCGTGAGCTGGATGTCGAAGGACATCTTGTCCTTCTGGTCGTTCACCGCGGTCGCGGTCTGCTTGTCGACGGTGAAGGTGAACCCGGCATCGGCGGCGGCGGACTGGAGCTGCACCGCGGCCTGCTCCAGTGCCGGGATGCTGTTCTCGACCAGAATCTTCGCGTTGACGCTCTTCACGCCGGCCTGGGCGAGCAGTGCCTTCGCCTTGGCCGGGTCGTAGGTGCCCTGCCGCAGGCCGTCGGTCACGGCGTTCGGGTAGTGCGGGTTGATGAATCCCTTCATCGCGTCACCGCGGCCCAGGAAGACGTCATCGATAATCTTCTGGTACGGGATCGCGTAGCTCAGTGCCTGCCGCACGAGCGGGTTCGTGAACGGCGCCTTGGTGGTGTTGATGAACGTGTCGAGATACTCGATGGAGTCGACGTTGAACGTCTTCAGCTTCGAGTCCTTGCTCATCGCGACCACGTCGGACGGACGTAGCTGCACGGCGATGTCGGCATCGCCGTTCTGCAGCAGGTTGGTCCGGGTGCCCGGGTTGGCGACCACCTTCTGGGTGATCGTTTTGATGGCTGGCTCGCCCTCCCAGTAGTTCGGGTTCGCCTTGAGGACCAGGCTCTGGCCGGGGGTGAACTTCGACAGCGTGTAGGCACCGAAGCCGTAGTTGCCGTCCTTCGCCGACCACTTCACCGCGTACGGGTCGGCAGTGGAGGCGTGCTGCTTGAGCAGTGTGCTGTCGAAGATGTCGCCGGAGACGTTCGCGAGCAGGGACAGCAGGGTGAGGCCGTCGCCCGGCCGGTCAATCGTGATACTGACGGTGTACTTGTCGATCTTCTTGAACTGCTTGGCGGGATCGTAGATGGCCGGCTTCGAGATGAACGGCGCGACCGAGGACGAGTTCCACTTGCGCTCGTAGGAGTAGAGGACGTCGTCGGCGGTCAGTTCGTGCCCGGCGACGCTCTTGACGCCCTCGCGCAGGTGGAAGGTGTAGGTCTTGCCGTCGGAACTGACGTCGTAGCTCTTCGCCAGTTCACCCTCGAACTTGAAGAAGCTCTCCTGCTGCGAGCCGTTCGGCCGGTCGGCGGTGACGACCGGGTTGCGCACGAGCTGCGCCTGGGTGTTGATCTGGAATTCGAACCCCTCATAGGTGAACGCCCCGGCGTCGTAGGCGAACGCCGTCGGCAGCGCCGCGACCGCCTCGGTCAGCGAGTCCGTGCCGCCCGAGGAGCTGGTGGAGGAGCTGGAACCGCCGGCGCAGGCGGCCAGCACGAGGGCGAGGCCGGCGGCGCCGGCCGCGGTGGCCGCGCGGGCGGGACGGCGGTACCCGCCGGATCTGGCGGCGCCGGATCCTGGTCGGTCACCCCGCCTGGAGGCGAGACGGACACGCATCAGAGAACTCCTGTCAGTGACGAAGCAAGCGCTCCCGGACGACCGGGAGGCAGGGGAGGGTCCGCCCGCGACGGGAGCGGGCGGTGAGCACCGGTGGAGGGGTTCCGGGCGCAGGGAACACCGGCGGGAGGTGAGGGGTGGACGGGAGGGCGACGGTGCCCGGCTAGCGGGTGCGGCGGCGCAGGAGGGCCGAGGAGGCCGCGGCGATGATCGCCACGGTAATGATCAGGGCGAGGGTCGGGAAGGTCGCCGGCCACCAGTTGCCGACGGCGGCGTCGGTCGCGCCGCGGGAGATCATCGCGCCCCACTCGGGCTTCGGCGTGGGCAGGCCGGCGCCGAGGAAACCGAGCGAGGCGGTCAGGATGATGCTCACCGCGAAGAGCACGGACAGGTTCTCCATCGCCGGCCGGCAGGAGTTCGGCAGCACGTGGCGCAGGGTCAGGCGCAGCTCGGACAGGCCGGCCATCCGCGCGGCGTCTACGTAGGCGTCCGAGCGCACCCGCAGCACCTCCGTGCGCACCAGCCGGGCCTGCAGCGGGGCGAGCACCACGCCGAGGGTCAGTACGAGAGTGGTCTGGGAGGCGCCGTAGAAGGCGACGGTGATCAGGCCGAGCAGCATGCCCGGCACCGCCTGGACGAAGTCCGCGATCCGCCCGAGGAGGCGGGCGGCGAGACCGCGCGGCCCGCGGGCCGACTCGTTCATGCCGGTCAGCAGGCCGAGCAGCGCCCCGCCCGCGGTGGCGAGCAGCACCGCCACGGTCGCGATCCAGACGTTCGTGCGGAACGCCGCCAGCGTCTGGGAGAACACGTCGAGGCCGGAGGTGTCGGTGCCGAACAGGTGCTCGCCGCTCGGCGGGGCGGACGTCGGGCCGGAGACCCGCTCGGGGTTGTGCGGCGTCAGCCAGGGGCCGATGACCGCCAGGGCCACCAGTGCGGCCAGCGGCACCAGTGGCAGCGCCAGGCGCGGCCACCGGGTCCAGCCCCGGCGCTCCGGGCGGGCCACGGCGGAGGGGGCGGCCAGCGGCGCGCCGACCAACGGGTCCGCCGCCGCGGTCGTGGGCGAGGCCGGTGTCGTCGGGGCCGGTGTCGTCGGGGCCGGTGTCGTCGAGGTCGGTGTCGTCGAGGTCATCGTCAGTCCGTCCTGGCTCCGGGCCGCCGGCGCGGGTCGAGGCTCATGTTCGCGAGGTCCACGAGTAGGAACACCAGCAGCGAGACCGCCGCGACGATGACCAGGAAGCCCTGCATCGCGGGGATGTCACCACTGCTCACCGAGTCGCTGAGGTAGCTGCCGATGCCGGCGAACCCGAAGATCGCCTCGACGATCACCGCGCCGCCCAGTGCGTAGCCGAACAGGGTTCCGCAGGTGGTGACGGCCGGCGGCAGGGCCCGGCGGACCAGGCTGAGCCGGACCATCGCCGGCGACGCGCCCGAAGCGATCCGAAAGCGGGTCGGCGCCGCGTCGACGGCCTCCTCCAGCCCGCCGATCAGCATCTTCACCAGCACACCCGCCTGGGAGATCACCAGCGTGGCGACGGGAAGCGCCAGATGTCCGGCCATCGACCAGGACGCGTCGAACCGGCCGGTGAGAATCGTGTCGAGGAACGGCAGGCCGGTCACCTTCGGCACGTCGTCGACGTCCGAGGACAGCCGTCCCAGCGGCGCCGGTGCCCAGTGCAGCGTCGCGTAGAAGACGAACACCGCGGCGACGCCGACGGCGAAGTCGGGCAGCCCGCCGGCGATCCGCGCATAGCCGCGGACCAGGTACGACACCGGGTTGCGGGGCCGCGTGACCGCCAGGTACGACAGCCCGAGCGCGAGCACCGCCGAGAGGAACACGCCCATCAGCGTCAGCTCGATCGTCGCCGGTAGGCGGTCGCCGAACTCGCTGGCCACCGACCGACCGGTGATGTAGGAGTGGCCGAGGTCGAAGGTGAGCGTGTGGCCGAGGTAGCGCATCAGCTGGGTCGGCAGGCTGCCGTCCAGGCCGAGTTGCTTCTCGATCGCCGCGCGGTTCGCCGCGTCGGCCTGCCCGCCGGTCAGCACCGCGACCGGGTCGCCGGGGATGTTGTGCACCAGCAGGAACGAGACGGCCGCGAACACGATGAGCTGGAACGGCAGCGCGATGATCCGGGCCAGCCACCACCGCTGCCGGCGAAGCGTCTGTCTCATCGGGGCAGTCCTTTCATGCCGGCGCCGGCTGGGACCGCGGCAGGGGCAGCGCGACGGGCGCGTCGACACCGGCACCGGTGTCGGACCGCGGGCCGTGGAAGGCGGCGAGCAGGTCACGGGTGTACGGATGGGTCGGGCTGTGCAGCACCGTGCTCGTCGGCCCGTGCTCGACGACCTGGCCGCCGCGCATCACCAGCAGGCGGTCGCTGACGAACGCGGTCGCCGGCAGGCCGTGCGAGACGAACACCAGCGCGGCGTCCCGGTCGACGCAATACCGCTTGAGCAGGTTCAGGATCGAGCCCTGCACCGAGACGTCGAGCGCGGAGACCACCTCGTCGCAGACGAGCAGGTTCGGTTCGACGACCAGCGCGCGGGCGATCGCGAGGCGCTGGCGCTGCCCACCGGAGACCTCACCGGGGTGGCGGTCGGTCAGCTCGGGGGAGACGCCGAGCATCACCGCCGTCGCGTCGACCCGCTCGTCGGCGGCCCTGCGGTCCAGGCCGGCCAGGCGCTGCGCCGGGACGCGGATCGAGTCGCGCAGGGTGCGCAGCGGGTCGAATGACGACGTGGTGTCCTGCGCGACGAACTGCACCTCGCGGCGCAGCTCCAGCCGGGAGGCGCGCAGCCGCAGCAGGCTGCGCAGCGAAACCCCGTTGAAGCTGATCGACCCGGCGCTCGGCGCGTCCAGACCGACCATCATCCGGGCCAGCGTCGACTTGCCCGAGCCGGACTCCCCGACGATCCCGATGCGCGCGCCGGGCGTCACCTCCAGGGTGACGCCGTCAACGGCGAGGTGGCGCCGGTGCGTGGGCCCGAACGACTTCGACACCGCGTCCAGGGCCAGTTGGCCGAACCGGTCCATCAGGCGCTCTCCTTCGCGGCGGGCTCGGGGGTGCCGGTGACCTCGGTGGGTTCGTCTACGCCGGTGATCTCGGCATTGACGGAGGCGAGAGTCGGCAGTTCGTCCAGTTCGGCGCTGGCGAGTGTCGGCACGCAGCGCAGCAGGGCGACGGTGTAGGGATGCGTCGCGGTGTCCACCAGGCGGGCGGACGTGCGCTGCTCGACGATGCGCCCGCCGTACATCACGAAGGTGCGGTCGGTGTACTCCTGCGCGAGCAGGATGTCGTGGCTGATCACCAGCACGCTCGTCGAGCTCTGCCCGGTCAGCGTCAGCATGGTCTCCATCGCCTCGCGCGCCAGCGACGCGTCGAGCGCGCTCGTCGGTTCGTCGGCGATGAGCAGCTTCGGGCCGCCGCACAGCGCGATCGCGATCATCGCCCGCTGCCGCATGCCGCCGGAGAGCTCGTACGGCCGGGCGCGCAGCACCCGCTCGGTGTCGCGCAGCCCCACCCGGTCCAGCCAGTAGCGGGCGCGTTCGCGCACGTCGGCGCGGCTCGGCCGGCCACCGCCGTCGGCCCTGCCCGCGGCCCGGATGACCGCGCGCAGCTGGCTGCCGATCGGCCACACCGGGTCGAGTGTGGTCATCGCGTCCTGGAAGATCATGGACAGGCCGGGGGTGCGCCGCGGGAGGCGCGACCGGGTGTCCCGGTCCAGCGCGGCGCCGGCGAAGTCCAGCCGGGAGCACTCGACGTGCACATTGTCCTGGGTCAGGAAGCCGGCCAGGGCGAGGCCCAGGGTGGACTTCCCGGAGCCGGACTCGCCGACCAGCGCGACCCGCTCGCCGTGGCCGAGAGCGAAGCTGACCGCGTCGACCGCGGTCACCTCACCGCTGCGGGTGCCATACCGGACCGTGAGGTCCTCGACGGCGAGGATGGGTGCGTCCCCCTCCACCGGGTCGCTGACCGCGGTGGTCCGAGGCCCCGCCTCGTCGATCACATTCCGAGCCGTCACGTGCCACCGCCCCTGGTCGTCCGCGTGACGGGCGGGCGCTGCCGCCGGTCACCGTCAGGACAACAGTCAGGGGTACGTGTTTCTCGTCAGGGCGAGGTGGGTAACCCGCGCATTGCGCCGATGATCGTGACGCCACAGTACCTGCGGCACAGGGGGAAACGTTCGGTTACGCCGCTGCGGCCGAGGCCGCGCCGCCTACCGCACATCGAGTGGCTCCGCCCCGCCAGGCCCACGGGCCACAGCGCACGGAGCAGTGCGCCGCGGCGCACTGAGCGCACCAGGCAGCGGGCAGTTCGCTCGGCGGGTCGCGGTGACCGGTGTCCTCGGGCCCCCGCCTGTCAGGCACCGTGGGTCGTGACTTTGGTCGGCGTCCCGGTCACTTCCGCCTGTCACCTAGCCCTGTCATCATTTGGGCTAGCGGGTCCGGCATGATCAGATTTGTTCGCTGCCGTTCGTCGGGGCTTCCGAAAAAATGCTCCAGCGCCGATGTGTTGTGTTCAAGGCAGGAGGTGACCCGTGCCTGTACGGCCAACCCCAGGTCCGCCAGGCGCTTGGGGCCTTCAGGGTCCTTCCAGCTCAGGTACTGGGCGTCCTCCCAGTGCGGGACGTATGGGGTGGAGACCATGAATTCACCGACTGTCAGCGGGCGTTTGTCTCCGTCATGCTGCAAGGAAAGCTGAAGACGGTAGAGGTGGGTCGCGGTATCCGCGGGCTTGGCGAGCTGGAGCGCGAACCGGTCCGCTTCGTCGGGAGCCAGCTGCTGACTCACCGGCGTGCTCACAATCTGCCTTTCAACTGGATTCTTGGGCAGCCTGACCCCGTAGTCCGCGCTGATGGGCAGCTCTCCGTTCTGGTAGCACACTGGTACGGAGACGTGGGCGACGACCGTCAGCACCGCTCGGGTAACCACGACACGCCGTGAGCTTGTGTTGTGCAGCGTGACGACGACCTGGGACGGACGGTCCGACGAGTCGGTCTGCTCCACCACAAGATCGTCTACCTGGAGTTGCGCGGCTGGTGGGGATCGGTTCACCGCAAAGTAGGCGATGACACTCGCCAGCGGTACAAGCACAATCGACATCACACGGACCCGAAGCCGCCGCCGGTGAGGCCTGCGCGAGTTCGGCCTGAACCGCCAGGCGCTCGACTGCCCGGGTGCGCCGAGTCGTTGGGCCGCCAGCGTCATGATGAGTGAACGGCCGTCAGGCAGTATGCCGTTGGCGAGCAGGCTGTTGGTCTCAGTCCAGAACGCGATCGGGGAATCCACCGACCAGGACGGCTCCCGTCCCATCGGAAAGCCGGCCGACCGCAATGCCTCGCGGGCGCTGGTCACATCCGGAAAGACACGTGCGAGCTCGGCGACCTCGTCGTCGGAGAGCCGCTCGTTCATCTCTGGTGAATCCCGCGTGGGCACGGTGTCGGGTAAACGGGTAGACGATCCGTGCGGGCATCGACGCCCACCATGTGAGTCCCCCGTGTTCAATCGGTGTGATGGCTACCAGTATCCACGGTCCGGCGGCGCCGGTAACGATGCCAGTATTCAGGCGTCGGCGCTGCCGTACGGTGTCAGACTGTGTCGAGCGGCCACCATCCGAACCGGGTGGTTTCGCGGTCAGGCCTTGTTCTGGCTGCGGTCGCTGGCGGTCCCGGTGGGAAAGGCCGCCGCCCGCCGCGGGGCAGGGTGCAGGCACAGCGCGAAGGCGGCCAGCAGGCAGGCGCTCATGCCGATGCCCAGGGGCAGGGCGCTGCCGGAGCCGAAGGCGCCGACGACCGGGCCGATCACGCCGCCGAGGGCGAACTGGACGAGACCGAGCAGGCCCGAGGCGGTGCCCGAGCTGTCCGCGCGGGCGCGCATCGCCTCCGCGGAGGCGACCGGCATGCACGCGCCGATCGCCCCGCCCCCGGTGTTTGCTGTCTCTTATAAAAAAAATACGCTGGCGACGAACACATATCACTGTATATAT
>NZ_JALKFU020001137.1 GCF_023242965.2 Frankia sp. AgKG'84/4 | reverse complement strand
CGGAATCCGGGGCTTCGCCGGAATCGGCCGGTGCTCCGCCGGAGGCGGGTGCTGCTGCTCGGCCGGCTCGACGGCGACCTCGCGGCGGCCCTCGCCGACCCGGCGACCGTGCCCGGTTCCCTCACCCCCGTCGCGCTCGTCGTCCTCGCCCAGCGCCCCCGGGCCGACGCGCCCGACACTCTGCGGTACTTCGCCGAGCAGAACGTCGTCATCAAGGTGATCTCGGGGGACAACGCGCTGTCCGTGGGCGCGGTCGCCCGCTCCCTCGGCCTGCCCGGCGCCGACGAACCGGTCGACGCACGCACCCTGCCCACCGAACTCGCCGCCCTCGCCGACGTGATGGAGACCCGTTCGATCTTCGGCCGGGTCTCCCCGCAGCAGAAACGGGAGATGGTCGCGGCGCTGCGCTCACGCGGGCACACCGTCGCCATGACCGGCGACGGCGTCAACGACGTCCTCGCCCTCAAGGACGCCGACATCGGCGTCGCGATGGGCTCGGGCAGCCAGGCTGCCCGCGGCGTCGCCCAGATCGTGCTGCTCGACAACAGTTTCGCGGCGCTGCCGTCGGTGGTCGCCGAGGGCCGGCGCGTCATCGGCAACATCGAACGGGTCGCGAACCTGTTCCTGGCGAAGACGGTCTACTCGGTGCTGCTCGCCGTTCTGGTCGTCATCACCCGGGTGCCGTACCCGTTCCTGCCCCGGCATCTGACCCTGCTCGGCTCGCTGACGATCGGCATCCCGGCGTTCTTCCTTGCGCTCGCCCCGAACGGCGAGCGGGCCCGCCCGGACTTCGTCGGGCGAGTGCTGCGCTTCGCCCTGCCCGCCGGGATCCTCGCCGGCTCCGCGACGATGGTCTCCTACCTGGTCGCCCGCTCGATCTACGACGACCTCGACGCGGAGACGTCGATGGCGACCCTGACGCTGTTCCTCGTGGCCCTGTGGGCGCTGGCCATCGTCGCCCGCCCGTACACGTGGTGGCGGATCGCGCTCGTGGCGACCATGGCGGTCGCGTTCGTGCTGGTCCTGACGATCCCGTTCGCCCAGGAGTTCTTCCAGCTGTCGCTGGTCGGCACGAAGGGCCCGTGGACGGCGGTGGGGATCGCCGCGGCCGCCGGTGTGCTGCTGGAGATCGTCTGGCTGGTGACCAGGCGGCGCCGCGCCGCCGCGGAAGCCCACGAGGAGCAGCTCGTCGCGCGGCGCGCCGCGGCGCCCCGAAGCCATGTGCGGACCCTGCCCGCGACGCCACCGGCGGG
>NZ_JALKFU020001136.1 GCF_023242965.2 Frankia sp. AgKG'84/4 | reverse complement strand
CGCTACACCTGGGGCGAGGCCGCGCGCGCCCACCTGGCGCTCTACCGCCGCCTTGGCGCGACGGGCGCCGGCGGATGAGCGTTCAGCCGCCTGCGCCGGCCCGCGGTTGCGAGGTGACGCTGTCGTGCCAGACCGCCTTGGCGCCGCTGTCGCCGATCCGGTAGATCTGCACGACCGAGCCGACGGCGATCACGATCGCGAGAACCGCCAGGACCGCTGTCATCGCCGTGACGCCGCCGCGGGCGGTAGCGTGCGCGCCGCCGCCCGCGGCGGGCGCCCCGGCCAACCCGTCGGCACGCCGTGACCAGTACCAGCCGAACGCCGCGATGACGAACAGCCCCCCCGCCCATGGCAGCAACTGGTCGCCGAGTTCCGCATGGCGTCGTACCAGCGGGTCGGCGGGCACCCTTGCCTCGAGCCACTCCCCGGCATGCGTGGTCAGCGGCACGCTGACCACGGCGACCAGTGCGCACAGCGGGGTCAGGACGCCCAACCGGCGGCGGGCGGCCGGCCAGAGCGCCGAGAGCACCACCAGCAGCGCCGCGAGCGGCACGAGAACGACAACCACATGTACGAGCAGTGCGTGCGCGGGCAGTCCATTGATCTCGGTCGGGCCCACAGCGCCTCCTTCGGTCGGCCGCTCCGCTGGCACGGGCAGCAACTATCACAGTAGTACTACAGCGATAGTCATACTATTCATGTAGTAGGCACGGCTAGACTCACGACATGCGTCGCACGGGTTCGGCCCGCAGGGAGGCCGGGGAACTGGAGTCGGTCGTGCTCTCCGTGTTGTGGGCAGCGGAGCACGCGCTGACCCCCAGCCAGGCACAGGAGGCCCTGTCCCGGGACGGGCATCAGCTCGCGTACACCAGCGTGTCGACGACGCTGGCGCGCCTGCACGCCAAGGGTCTGCTCCACCGCACCGTCGCCGGCCGCGGTCACGCCTACGCACCGTCCCCGGCCGCGGCCCGGCAGAACGCCGACCGGATGCGCGGACTCCTGGGCGAGGGCAGCGGTCGGGCCGCCGTCCTCAGCCACTTCGTCGCCGGCCTGACCCCCGATGACGAGGCCACCATCCTCGCCCTCCTGGCGGCTGCCGAGAACGATGGGGCCGGCCCCGGGCCCGCGGGCACCGACCGTAGCCCCGGCCAGGGCCAGCCCGGCGGCCGCGGCGTGTCGGGCCCGACCGGGCCCGCGCAGGCCTGACCGCGATGAGGTTCATGGTCAGGTACCCCCTGGTCGTCAGCGTCCTCGTCG
>NZ_JALKFU020001135.1 GCF_023242965.2 Frankia sp. AgKG'84/4 | reverse complement strand
CCCGCGACGCGGGCTTGTCGCCCGCGCGGCGTAGCGCTCCTCGAGCGCGGCCAGACCGCCGGCGAGCAGCACGGACAGGCCGAGCGCCACCATCGGCACGGCCCTGGGCAGCGAGCGCAGCGCGAGCCCAGCCGTCGACCCCTCCGCGAAGTCCTTGAACACCTTTCCCCACGGCGAGGGATCGTCGTACGGGTACACCCCGACGGCGATCGTGGTGCCCAGCAGGATCAGCGCGACGAAGTAGCCGCGATGCGCCCAGCGCACGGCGGACGCGGCGGCCACCGCGAGGATCGGCACCGCGAAACTGACCACGATCAGCCACAGCACCTGGGTGTACCGGGTCGCCGGGCCGATCCACGGGCCCAGCGCGTCCTGGCCGTAGAAGAACCAGTTGCCCAGGCCCCGCAGCACCTCGGAGGCCTGCGAGCTACTGGCGACCGTTTCGATCGTCTCGGTGAACGCGAGCACGTTGAGGCCGTAGCCGGCCTGCGTGTAGAGCCCGGCCATCCACCACGCCGAGGTCACGATGATGGCGAGCACCGCACGGGTGGCCATGGCGGCGGCGGCGCCGAGGCGGACCTCCCGGGTGCCCCACACGGCGAACGGGATCCACAGCAGCGGCGCGAACAGGATGAAGATCAGGCTGGACGCGTTGATACTGCCCACGGTCGTCACGACCAGGGCGAACGCGGCGGGGAAGCGCCAGCCCACCGGCCGCCAGCCGGCCCGGCCGGGCGCCGCCTCGCGCAGCCCCCGGATGGTGATCCCGATCAGCCAGCCGAGCCCGGCGTAGGGCAGCAGGATCGCCGAGATCCGCGCCACGTACTCCAGGATGTACGGCGAGAGCATGTAGCCGAGCGCGGCGACGAACGCGAACCGGTTCGGCCAGCGCAACGAGCGCAGCAGGAACAGCACCCCGGCGCCCGCGCCGAACAGGATCGAGCCGGTCCACAGCCGCTGCGCGACCCAGTCGGGCAGGCCGGCGACCTGCGCCAGCCAGTAGAACAGGCCCTGCGGGTACAGGTAGCCGATGTTCTGGTGGGTGACCGTACCCATACCGATCGCGGGATCCCACATCGAGACCGCGCGGCGCAGCATCCGGGCCGGGTCGAGATACAGGTATGCCTTGGTGTCCGCGCCGATCTTCCCCGGCTGGGTGAGTAGCAGCGGCACGTAGGCGATCGCGGCCAGCACCAGCGTCGGCCACGACGGCACGAGCCGGCGCGCCAGCGAGCCCGAGCGCCCTCCCGGCGATGCCCCGC
>NZ_JALKFU020001134.1 GCF_023242965.2 Frankia sp. AgKG'84/4 | reverse complement strand
CCCCTGCCGGTGCCGGCCGGCGCGAGGGGGCGGAGCCATGCGAGCCGAACGCCGGGCGCATCGCGCCCGCCGCGGCCTCGGGCAGCGCGTCGAGCTCGATCTGCTGGGCGTCGATGATCCGGGCGGCGAACCCGCGGACGAGGGCGTAGTAACCACCGGGGCCGCGCGGCCTGTTGCGCATCAGCCACAGCAGGCCGTGCTGGCGGTAGCTGTCGGGCAGGCCGGCGTCGGCGGCCAGCGCACCGGCCGCCGGCGGCAGCGGATCGTGCGTCGATCGCCACAGGACCCGCACGAACCCGTCCTCCAGACGGGTCGCGCCGGCCTTGCTGAAGTTCTCCACCCGGGCGCCGAACACCGCCCATTCCCGACCACACCAGGCGTCCTTGAAATACGGATCGGAACACAGCGCCACCATGGCCCGGGTTCGCCCGGCGCCCTGCGCGAGGGCGCGCCCGGCGTCGCCGCCAGGCGCCGGCCGGGTATCGAGAAGCCCGCCGACCGCGGTGCCGGCGAGAAGGCGGAGTTCGTACTCCAGATCCGTGTGAAAGCGCTGTATCCAGCGCCGTTCGTCCTTCGCGGCAGAGGAGACGAAGAAGTAACTCTTCATCGCCGGCCCTCAATTATCATGACGTCGCCCCCGAGCCCGCCGCCTACCCGGGCGGTATCGTTCAAACGCTATCAGCCAACGCCCGCAAAGGCGATGACCATAGTGCCGAGCACGTCAATGAAGGCTCAACGCGCCGGGTGGCCGCGAGGGGTCATCCGACGTCAGCCACCGTGGGCCGGGAAGGGCGCCGGGGCCGTCTGTCCGCCGGCCGACAACGACGGCCTGCGGATGTTGTCAGGAGACCGCCCAGTGCTCCGGTTCGAGCCGCAGCCAGCGGTCGATCTCCGCCCGCCACCAGATCCGGGTGCCGCCCCAGGTCGGGGTGCGGTTCACCACCGCGGCCGGGGTCGGCGCGGCCGGGTCCACCCGCAGCCGGTGATCGACCGCCTGCCGGGTCAGGCCCAGTGCGCGGGCGATGTCGCCGGAGCCGACAAGCAGCGGTAGGTGATCCACGTCTGTCGACGTTAGCCAACCTGACCCTTCCGACGCCCGTGGAGCGGACGTTGTTCCCTCCAGGTTCCCTCGAGAGCGACCGGAGCCCGCCCGTGCGCGACCATTCGGCCCCGGGATGACGCGGCACCCGCCACCGACCCCGCGCCGGCCCTCCCTCGATCGGGGGTAGGTCTCGGCGCGCCGCGCGCTCGGCGGGCCACGGC
>NZ_JALKFU020001133.1 GCF_023242965.2 Frankia sp. AgKG'84/4 | reverse complement strand
GGGCCGGGCACCGTCCCCGCCGCCAGGGCGTCCCGGATGCCGGCGTCGGCGCCGCCGGCATCCCGCAGGTAGGTGACGCCGGCGCGCAGGCTGGCCCGCAGCGCCTGCGCGGTCTGCAGGTACCGGGTGGACAGCGGGGTCGTGACCAGCTCGAACGGGTCGTAGGTGGACTGGGTGACATGGACGTGGCAGTCGATCACGCCCGGCATCAACCACAGCCCGCGGGCGTCGACGTCCACCAGGTCCGGTTCGAGCCCGAGTCCCGGGCCGAGCGCCCGGATGACACCGGCGCGGACCGCGACGTCCACGGGTTCGCCGAAGCGGCCGCTCTGGTCGAGCACGTGCGCCTCACGCAGCACGAAATCGCCGGTGCCCGGTGCCGCGCCCAGGCCACCCGCCGGCCCCCCGGCGGTCGAGGGCCGGCGGACGGGCCGGCGGGGTGCCGCCGGGTCCGGCTGCCCGGCAGGCGCCGGCTGGTCGGAACCGGCTGGGTGCTCGGAACCGGCTGGGTGCTCGGAACCGGCTGGGTGGTCGGAACCGGCTGGGGGCTGTTCGGATGATGCGAGGGGATCTGTCATGACCAACGCCGTTCCTGCCGGATCGACGACCTTCGGTCCGCTCACGGATCGGTGCGCCGGGTCCGCCGGGGCGCGAAGCGCGACGGGCGGACGGCAATGATCAGGCGGGGAAGGTCCGGGAAGCCGCGGACGTCAGCGGCGACAGGCCGCAGCGTTGACCCGGCAGGTGTCGATGTGACGGCGGTGGGTGAGCCGGCATGCCTCGTCGGGACGCGGCCACGGCGCCGACGCCGCCACCCCGTGTTTCCCGGGCACCCGGACCTCCCCCGCTGGCTCTGCCTGCCGACGCCTGGCTTGCCTGCCGACGCCTGGTGGACGACGATCCCCAGCGGCCTCGCCACCACCGTGGTCACCCTCGACGGTAACCAGCGCAACCGAGCGACGCAAAAGCACCCGGCCGGCAGCCGCCCCGGGCCCAGCGCGCCCAAGGGCGTCCGCACGGGCTGGTTGACGCCACCTCCCACCCGTGATGGGATCACGGCGTGCTGCGCCCGACACTCCTCGTCACGCGTGGCCACATCGATTTCGCCCGGGTGACGTCCGCGATCTGTACCGCGCGCTGAGGCGCGCGGCGGGCGAACGCGTCCCGCCGGCCGGCCTCAGCGCATCCGCGAGACCGGGCCAGGCCGCTCCGCATCCCGATCAGGATCCGCGCCACCGCCACCGCCACCGCCACTGCGGCGCGGCC
>NZ_JALKFU020001132.1 GCF_023242965.2 Frankia sp. AgKG'84/4 | reverse complement strand
ATTCAGGCCGCATAATAGCGAAAGACGCAGAGCGGAACGCGAACCGATCTACACCACTCCACGGGGCATTATCGGTGATGGTGACGCAAGGGTCGTCATATCCCTTTGAGGGATCGCAATGCGTTGATCGATCGACGCCGTAGGCGACACCCTCGCGTCGTCATATCCCTTTGAGGGATCGCAATGCGTGGCTCGGCCTCTGGTCCGGACTGACCGCGCCGTGTCGTCATATCCCTTTGAGGGATCGCAATTGGTACTCGGAGTGACCGTCCTGGGAGAGACATCATGTCGTCATATCCCTTTGAGGGATCGCAATGCGAGAAGGTCAGGTGCGGAGGCGGGCCGCGCTTCGTCGTCATATCCCTTTGAGGGATCGCAATTAGCGGTCGCAGCCGGCGAGCCGCTCGACACCCAGGTCGTCATATCCCTTTGAGGGATCGCAATAACATCGCTCTGATCACTTCGGCGTGGTATCCGCGGTCGTCATATCTCTTTGAGGGATCGCAATAAGGTGGTCCGGGGGATCATGATCCCGGCGGTCTGGTAGGTCGTCATATCCCTTTGAGGGATCGCAATGATGATGGCCGACCTGATCGCCGCACCGCTACTCGCCGTCGTCATATCCCTTTGAGGGATCGCAATTCGGCACCCTGCAGGACCAGCCCGCCCTTGTTGGGCTCGTCGTCATATCCCTTTGAGGGATCGCAATTCCGCCGGGCGCTGGCGGGGGCGGTGGGGCTGCCGGTGTCGTCATATCCCTTTGAGGGATCGCAATGGGGGGCCTTGATCCGCAACCCCCGATACGCCGGGTCGTCGTCATATCCCTTTGAGGGATCGCAATGCGAGTACGACCGTGAGCGCACGCTCGGACAGCATTCGTCGTCATATCCCTTTGAGGGATCGCAATCGGACGACACCGCCACCTACGTCGGCGACTGATCGAGTCGTCATATCCCTTTGAGGGATCGCAATTCGGCGCGCTGGACGCCCATCGCCGGGCGATGTGGGTCGTCATATCCCTTTGAGGGATCGCAATCGGACCGTCTGTCCGCCGAGGTCGCCGGGGTCGACGTGTCGTCATATCCCTTTGAGGGATCGCAATTTGAGTCGGCGGGTGCCCAGTGAGCGCCGTCGACCGGGTCGTCATATCCCTTTGAGAAGGTGTTTGAGATCTCCGGGTGGTGACTGACTGTGATGTTCGGGGTGTGCGATGGGTGTGCGTTCGCGGGGAAAGGGCCTGACCGGGTGGTCGGGCGGGTGACGGTC
>NZ_JALKFU020001131.1 GCF_023242965.2 Frankia sp. AgKG'84/4 | reverse complement strand
GTCCAGAAGGCCGGAGGCGTGCCGGGTCCAGGCGTCGGTCGCGTCCGGGCTGGAGTGCACCGCCACAGGCCGGGCGCCGTCGGGCGCCGGGGTGCCGACGGTGACCCGCAGCCGGACGCCGCCTCGCGTCGCGAGCAGGAGCGGCCGGTCGATGGTCAGTTCCCGCAGCCGACCGCAGCCGGCCTCGTCGCCAGCCCGGACGGCGAGCTCGACCAGGCCCGCGGCGGGCAGCACCGGAACTCCGTGGCGGGTGTGGTCGGCAAGCCAGGGATGGGTGCGCGGGGACAGCCGGGACGTGAACACCAGACCGCCGCCGTCCGGCAGCGACACCACCGCCCCGAGCAACGGATGGTCGGCGTCGGCCTGGCCAAGCGCGACCGCGTCCACGTCACGAGCAGGTGCCAACCAGTAATGCCGGTGGTCAAACGCATAGGTCGGCAGATCAACGCTGCTACCAGAACCACCTCGCGGCAACGCCGCCGCCCAGTCCACCTCCCCGCCCCGGACAAAAACCTCCGCCGCCGCCATCAGGGCAGTGCCAACCTCACCCCACCCATCCCGCAGCACCGGCACGCCTGGCGCCGACCGGGCCAGCAGACCAGACAGTGCGGCACCAGGACCCACCTCCACGAACAAGCCCGCGCCAGATGCCCGCACACCGTCATGGAAACGAACCGGGCGGCGCACATGAGAAACCCAGTACTCCACCGACGCCAGCTCGTCCGCCGCCGCGATCCCACCCGTCAGATTGGAAACGACCGGAATCTTCGCCGCTCCCCACGAGACGCCTCTCAAAGCTGCCCCAAAGTCCGCCAGCATCGGCTCCATCCGCGCCGAGTGAAACGCATGGGACACCGCAAGTCGCCGCACCCGCCAACCCCGACCGCGCGCTACCTCCGCTACCGCCGAAACCGCCCCCTCCGCACCGGACAACACCACCGAATCCGCCTCGTTCACCGCCGCGAGATCCATCCCGTCGCTCAGCAGAGGCACCACATCGCTCTCAGCCGCGTTCACCGCGACCATCGCACCGCCCGGCTCCAATTCCTGCATCAACCGGCCCCGCGCAGCCACCACCATGCAAGCGTCGGCCAGCGAGAAAACGCCCGCCACATGCGCCGCGGTCACCTCACCTATCGAATGACCCAGTACCGCATCGGGCCGCACACCCCACGACTCCAACAGCCGAACCAGCGCAACCTCCACCGCGAACAAACCAGCCTGGGTGAACACCGTCTCATCCAACAACCCCTCCGGCGACCCGAACAC
>NZ_JALKFU020001130.1 GCF_023242965.2 Frankia sp. AgKG'84/4 | reverse complement strand
GGCCGCGCTCGGCGTGCTCGGCGGTCTGGGCGGGCCGGACGCGGGCGGGGTGCGCGTCCTCCTGATCGACGAGATTGCGCGCGACGAGGCGGACACTGCCGGCGCCCCAGGAGCGGACCTGGGGCCGACAACCGGACCCGACCCGCGTTCGGCCGCCTGGGTGAGCTACCCGCCGGCCCCGACGGGCCGGCCCGCCGGCATGGTTCTCACCCACGAGGCCGTCGCCGGCCTGCTCGCGTCGCCCGCCGACGCCATGGGCGCCGGAGCGGAGGTCAGCCCGGATGAGCTCGCCGCGATCCGCGCCGGTCTCACCCACGGTTTCCCCGCCGGCGTGGTCGAGGACACGCTGTGGCCGTCGGGATCCGGCCGGGCCGAACCTGTGCCGGGTGGCACCACGGCGCGCGGCACCGGCACCACGGCGCGCGGCACCCGGACCTATGTCCTGGACCGGGCGCTGCGCCCGGTGGGAGTCGGCGTCCTCGGCGAGCTCTACCTCGGCGGTCCCGGGCTGGCCCGCGGCTATCAGGGCCGGGCCGACCTGAGCGTCGCCCGGTTCGTCGCCGACCCGTTCGGCGACCCGGGAGAGCGGATGGTCCGTACCGGTGACCGGGCCCGGTGGCGCGCCGACGGCGCGCTGGACTTCCCGGACCGCCCGGCCGGCCCGCGGCCCGCAGCCGAGCACGACCTGCTCTCGGCCGACGAGCGGGCGGGGGCCGCCACCACGGCGGGGGAGGCGAAGGCGCGCCGCGGGCCGGCCAACGCGATCGAGGCGGCGCTGGTCACGGCGTTCACCTCGGTCCTCGGCGGGAACAAGGTCGGGGTCGACGACGACTTCTTCGCCCTCGGCGGCGACAGCATCGTCGCCATGCGGCTGGTCACCCGCATTCGCGCCGCCGGCTACACCGTCTCGCCGAAGCAGCTGTTCGCTCACCGCACCCCGGCGACGCTCGCCCCCGTGGTGAAGCGCCGCCGGACCCCGACCCCGCCGGCAGGCGGCACCGCCCGCCAGGCGGCCACCGCCCCGGCCGCGCCGGGTACCACGCCCGCCGAGGTCGTCCTCCCACCGACACCGGCGCTGCAGTCCGCCCGCACCCGGGCCATGACCGCGGGCCGGTCGACGTTCGCGTCGTTCTCCTCCCCGGTGCTGCTGCGCACCCCCGCCGGGCTGGACCTGGCGACGCTCGCGGCGGGCCTCGCCGCGGTCATCGACCAGCACGACGCGCTGCGGGCCCGTCTGATCCGCTCGGACTCGACCACGGCGCTGCCGCCC
>NZ_JALKFU020001129.1 GCF_023242965.2 Frankia sp. AgKG'84/4 | reverse complement strand
CCGCCGTGCAGCGCTGCGACGGCCGCCCGCACGCCCGGCACCGCGCGCAGCGCCGCCTCGACCTCGCCCAGCTCGACCCGGAAGCCACGGATCTTGATCTGGTGGTCGCGGCGGCCGAGGAACTCGATGGTCCCGTCGGGCAGGTAGCGCGCCACGTCGCCGGTGCGGTACCAGCGCTCGCCCGCGTGGGCGACGAACCGGTCCGCGGTGCGCTCGGGATCGCCGAGATAACCCAGGGCGACCCCGGCACCGCCGATCCACAGTTCGCCGCTGACCTGGTCCGGGCAGTCCCGGCCCAGGGCGTCGACGACCCGCAGCCCGACGTTGCGCAGCGGCGTGCCGTACGGCACCGACGCCCAGTGCGCGGGCACCGCCGTACCGGCGGGGACCTCGCAGACGGTGGAGTGGATCGCGGTCTCGGTCGTCCCGCCCAGGCCGAGGAAACGGCAGCCGGGGACGGCCGCGTCGAGCCGGCCGGGCAGGTCGACGCCGACCCGGTCGCCGCCGAGCAGCACCGCCCGCAGGCTGGTGCCGAGCGCCGGCCCCCGCGCGGTGCCCCCCTGGCCCTCGCCGGCCGCGGTGGTCAGCAGCAGGTCGAGCACGGCGGGAACGCAGTTGAGGATCGTCACGCCGCACCCGGCGACCAGTTCGACCCAGCGCGGCGCCTCGCGCCGGGACTCCTCGTCGACGAGCACCACGGCGCCGCCGGTGGACAGCGGCGCGAACAGATCGAACACCGACAGGTCGAAGTCGAGCGCGGAGACGGCCAGCGTCCGGTCGGCCGGGCCGAGGCCGAGGCGCCCGGTCAGGTCGTCGAGGGTGTTCATCGCCGCGCGGTGTCCGACGGCCACGCCCTTGGGCGCGCCGGTGGAGCCGGAGGTGAACAGCACGTAGGCCGCCTCGTCCAACCGGCCGGGGTCGTCGGCGGCGGTGAGCACGAACTGGCCGGCACCACCGGCGGGCGCAGCGTCGCCGGTGGTGCCGGGGATCTCGTCGAGGTGCAGGAGCTGGACGCCGTCCGGCCAGCGGTCCGCCGGCGTCGAGGCGGTGATGGCGACGGTGAGACCGGCGGTCGCGGCGATTCGGGCGACTCGCGCGGGCGGCTGGTCGATTCCCACGGGGACGTAGGCCGCGCCGGTCGCGAGCACGCCGAGCACGGCGAGGACCTGCTCGGCGCCCTTGGGCAGGCTGACGGCGACCAGATCCCCCGGCCGCACGCCGCGGGCGACCAACCTGGCGGCGACGGCCCGAGCCCGTCCAGCGAGCTCGCCGTAGCTC
>NZ_JALKFU020001128.1 GCF_023242965.2 Frankia sp. AgKG'84/4 | reverse complement strand
GGCCTCCAGCGAGCTGGTGACCCGGGTCGGTGACCGGGCGCGGACTTCGCGCTCTCACTGCTGTTCGCGCTCGCGGCGGCCCTCGGCGCGCACCTACTGCCGCGCCGGCGGCTGACCCCGCGGTGGGGCCGCGTCGGCGACTGGGCGCACACCGCCACGCTGGTGTTCGCCGTCCCGCTGGTCGTCGTCCTTCTCGGCGGCATCGGCCTGGTCCGCGCCCGGATCGGCTGAGCCGTGCAGTCCCGCCGCGACCAGGTCGACGCCCACGGCTACCTGCTGACCCGCCTGACCAGCGCGCTGGTCCGCGCCGAACCCGACGCGCTCGACCTGCCCACCCGCCGCGACACCCGCGGGGTACTCGGCGGGACGCTGCTGGCCCTCGCGATGCTCCTCGGCGTCGCCGCGTGGGCGCTGCTGTTCTCCGGCGGCTCCACCGCCTGGCGCCAGCCCGGCAAGCTCATCATCGACAAGTCCACCGGCAGCCGGTACCTGCTCACCGGCGGCGAACTGCGCCCGGTGCGCAACATCGCCTCCGCCCAGCTCGCCTACGACGGCCCCCTCGACCTCGTCAGCGTCGCCGGCTCGCGGTTGGCCGCCCTGCCCCGCGGCGCCCCGCTCGGCACCGCCGACGCCCCCGACCTGCTGCCCGCGGCGAAGAAGCTCAACGCCGGCGTGTGGCGGGCGTGCGCGGCACCCGTCCCGGCTGGTACGGCGGGTTCGGGCGGGACGGCGGGCTCGAACGCGCCGCTGCGGATCGACATCGGCGCGCCGCCCGCGCCGGCGGACCGGCGGATGACCGGCGACGCCGCGGTGCTGGTGTCCTCCGCCGGGCGGCAGTACCTGCTGTGGCGCGGTCAGCGACTCGCGCTCGACCGGCCCTGGGCCGCCGACGTGCTCGGCTACGGCGGCGCCGAGGTGACGCCCGTCGACCCGGGATGGCTCGCGCTGGTGCCCGCCGGGCCCGCGCTGACCCCCGTCGACGTGCCCGGCCGGGGTGGACCCGGGCCGGGGGTCGGGGGCCGCCCGGCGACCCTCGGGCAGCTGTTCGCCGCGCGCGGCGCCGACGGCAGGACCGTCCACTACCTCCTGCTGCCCGCCGGCCTGACCCCGCTGAGCGCCACCCAGGCCGCCCTCGCCCTCGGCGAGGCCGGAATCACCGCCGAGACACCGGTCAGCCCGGCGGAACTCGCCGCCGGGCCGCGCGGCACCGTCCCCACCGCCCAGGCCGCGCTGCCGGCCGCACCGCCGCCGCTGCACAGCCCCGCCCACGGCGAGGCGG
>NZ_JALKFU020000097.1 GCF_023242965.2 Frankia sp. AgKG'84/4 | reverse complement strand
GAAGACCTCAAGATCTCAAACTAAGGGATCGCTGAGCGAGCTGGGTCCGGCAGAGGAGAATCTTGGTGTTGCTGCCGTCCGGGGTCTCCTGCTGGTCGAGGTTGGCACCGGGCAGCGCGGCGCGGACCCGGTCCATCATCGCGTCGCTCAGGTAGTGGTGGTGCAGGTCGAGAGGGCGCAGGTGGGTCAGCGGCTGACCGGCCAGCAGCCGCTCGGCGCCGGGGTCGGTGAGCGCGCCCAGCGCCAGGCTGAGCGACTCCAGGCGCGCGACGATCGGCGCGCCCGCGACCGCGCCGGCCAGGTCGTCGGCGATCTCCGCGTCCTCCAGACCGAGGTGACGCAGCGCGGGCAGCCGCTCGCCGCCCAGAATGCCGGCGAGATCGTCCACCGTCGTGTCACCGCCGTAGAGCTCGATGCCGAGCCAGAGGTCAAGGTGCTCCAGCGCCGGCAGGTCGCTGGCACCGACCGCCCGGACCACCTCGGCGGGCAGCCCGCCGGACTCCAAGCGCAGCGTGCGCAGGACCCGGCTGCGCACCGGCCGCAGCGCCAGGTCCTTGCCGCCGCGCACCTCCAGGTGCTCCAGCTCGGGGAACGCGTCGAACAGGCGGGTGATGTCGGGGGTCTCGAGCCACGAGATCTCCGCCTCCTCCGGGGTGATGTCGCCGAGGAACAGCGCCCGTAGCCGGGGCAGCCGCCCGGCGAGGCCCACCAGCAGGTCCACCGGATCGGCGTCACTGTGGTCGTCGTAGGACGCGCCCCAGTAGCCGATCACCAGATGGGTCACGGCGGCCGCGTCGACCTGGTCGGCGAAGTCCCGCAGGACCTCGCCGAACTCGGGCCCGTCGAACACTGTCTCCACTCGCCAGGCGACGTCCGCGGCTCCCACCGGCGCCCCGCCCGACTCGCGGTCAAACTCAGCCACCGGCTTGCCGGCGAATTCAGCGAGATGCTCGTAGATCGTCATCCGGTTCCCTTCCGCGGCCGTCGTCGTCACCGTCCTATCAGCCGCCACCGACAATGCGCCGCGGCGGCGTCCGGACCAGCGGGAACCCAACCGCCGCAGGGCTTTCGCCGCGCCTCACCGCCCCGCCCAGGGGGCGCTCGAAGCCCCCGGGGCGGGCTGGAAGAGGCCTCGCAGCGAGGTGATCGACAGCAGCTGGAGGCTCGCCACCACCGCCGCGACCGGAAGCGAGCAGGTGAGGTCCATCGACGGGACGAGGACCGTGGCGCACCCCGCGGCGAGCCCCGCCCGCGCACCGGATTCGCTGTCCTCGAGAACCACGCACTCCTGCGGTGGGACGGCGAGCAGCCGCGCCGCGGTCACGTACGGCTCCGGATCCGGCTTGACGTGCCGCACCTCGTCGCCGGCGAGGGAGACGCGGAAGTACTCGCCTCCCACCGCCGCCAGGACGAGGTCCACCAGCGCCCGCGGCGACGAGGAGACCAGCCCCAGGGGAATGCCCTCGGCGGTCAGCGCGCGCAGCAGTTCCGCCGCGCCGGGCCGGGTCACGATGGCACCTGGCACGGCGAACAGCTCCCTGATACGCCTCCGCAGGAACGCGATCGACCCGTCGAAGGCCGAGGCCGGAGCGCCGATCATCGACAGCATCGTCCGCAGCCCGTTGCCGCCGCCCAGGCCATGGATCGCCGTCCTGATCTCCGGTGTGAGCTCGCCGCCGAGACGCACGGCGAGCTCGGACTGCGCGACGCTCCACAGCCGCTCGGTGTCGACGAGCAGGCCGTCCATGTCGAAGAGCACGGCAGCCGGTGCACCAGCCATCGTCGAGGACCCTCACTTCCGCGAACACGGCGGGATTTCCCGTGAACGACCAGCGCACGGCACCGCGGGTCCGCGGCTCGCGCGAAGTCTACGAGTGATGCGCGACGGCAGGTGTTATCAGTAGGCCGACGGGCATGATCGGTTCAGGACGACAAGGTCGGATCAGGGACACGACGAGGCCGAGGAGGAAACAATGAAGTTGCTACGGAGGCTGCGCCGGGAGACCCACCGTGACGTGAATGCCGCGGACCGGTCGGCGGCGCGGGGTCTGCGTCGGCTGCGCCGGCGGTCGCAGAGCCGCTCCACCACCGGGTCCCGCTACTGACACCCCGGACACCGGCGCGGGCATAGTGCCCGGCCTTGATTTCGCCGCCCGTCATCGCCTCCCGGTGACGGGCGGCGGACATCATGTTCGAGGGCAGCGGGAACCGGGACTTTCGAAGGTTCCCGACGGGCCCGGCCAGCACTACCCTGATGTGTCGAGATGAACATTCGCGAGAACCTCGCCGCCCGGTGACAGCCATTCCCCCAACCCGGCGCGGAGATCCGGGAGATCGACAGCGTGCTGTGGGGCCGGGTGACGGTGGCGGACAGCCCGCTGCGGATCGCCCGGCGTTTTCATGCCGACGTCGCAGAGGCCGATCGGAAACGGCATCGTTTCCGCGCCTCGCGGACTCCGCGAGAAATGCCGCAGCCGACCCCGCTGACGAGACGCGGCGCGGACGGCCAGAATCGAATCCTCCGCCGCCGGGCACCGATGCCTCCGGATGAGAGCCGCCCGTTCACGGGGTGGTGGTGCCCACCGGTATTTCGTGGGTGATCTGCTGGGCAGGTCGCCGCCTTGGCAGAAGGACCGCTGGCACCAGGCAGCAGAGAATGAGGACCAGGGCGACCAGGTAGGTGTGTCCAAAGGCTGTGGCGAGGGCGGAACGGCCCCGCGCGAGCGCCTCGCCGGTAACTCCGCCAGGGGCCGCCCCCTGGGACACGGCACTGTACGAACTCGCCGCGGGGTCGTCGAGCACCTGGTTGGTAAGAACAACCGACAGCAGGGCCGTTCCGATGGAGCCCGCGGTCTGCTGGACGATGTTCATCATCGTCGATCCGCGTGCGATCTGGCGGTCGGTGAGGGTGGCCAGCGCCGCCGACATGATCGGCATCAGGGTCATGCCCATTCCGAGGCCCATGACGAACAACGCCCCGACCAGCGGCAGGTAGGCGGAGTCCGCGCTCACCTGGGTGAACACGGCCAGCCCTGCCGCGATCAGTACGAGACCGCCGACCACGATCCTTCCCGGGCCCGTTCGGTCGGTAAGCCGGCCGGCCAGCGGCATGGTCAGCATGGCGCCCAGGCCCTGCGGCGCCACCAGCAGCCCGGCGTTCAGCGTGCTCTCCCCCCGCACCTGCAGGAAGTAGCTGGGAAACAGCAGCATGCTGCCCATGAACGCGATGGCGAACATGGCTCCGGTGACCACCGAGACGGTGAGATTCCGGTTGACGAACAGCCGCAGATCGACCAGCGGATGGTCCTGACGCAGCGCGTGCAGCGTGAAAACGATCACCAGCCCGAGGCCGGCGATGCCCGCGACCAGGACCTTCACGTCAACGACCGTGCCGGCCGCAGGAATGGAGGAGACGCCGAATAGCAGCAGTGCCAGCCCCGGCGACAACAGGAGCATGCCGAGGAAGTCGAAGGACTCGCGGGGCTGAGGCTGGTCCGGGTGCAGGACTCGCAGCGAGGTCACGAAGGCGACGGCTCCAATCGGAACGTTGACCAGGAAGATCCAGTGCCAGCTGGCGGCCTGAATCAGCCACCCGCCGAGGATGGGGCCACCGATCGGGCCCATCAACATCGGTATTCCCAGCACCGCCATCACCCGACCGACCCGTTCCGGACCGGCGGCCCGGGTCATCATGGTCATGCCAAGGGGCATCAGCATCCCGCCCCCGAGGCCCTGTAGGACCCGGAACACGATGAGCGGACCGATACCCCACGCTCCGCTGCACAGCGCCGACCCGGCTACGAACAGTCCGATCGAGGTCAGGTAAAGGCGTTTTGTGCCGAACCGGTCGGCAGCCCATCCGGTCACCGGTATCACCGTGGCCAGAGCCAGTGTGTAGGCCGTCATCGTCCAAGCCACGGTCGCGTAGCTCGCGTGGAACTCCCGCTGGAAGGTCGGCAGCGCCACACTGACCACGGTCGTGTCGAGGATGGACATGGTGGCACCCAGCACCGTCACGCCCGCGATCATCAGCACGTCGCGGTCCAGCTTCTCGGTGCCATCCGTGGCAGGCGGCGGCGCCGTCCTCACCCAACAGCTCCTTCCTGCCCGGCCTTGGAGCGGTATGTCGGCATGGGTCGCCGGAACCGGTTCAGCACTGCGCCTGCGGCGCGCTTGGCAGCGCGCCAAGGTCGCGGAGCAGCACCAGTTCGTCGGCGATCACGTGGAGCGCGGTGATCCGCCCGTCCTCGATCGTGAGCACCTCCATCGTGGGAACCCGGACCATCCGGCCGGTGGCCTGCAGGGTGCCGATCGGGGTCGGCAGCGGGCCGACGTGCAGGCCGCGCATCTCGAACGCGAGGGCTACTCCGCGCGCCGTGGGCACCTGTAGTGAGACCTCCGCGACCAGCCCCTCGTACGCGGTGTGCAGACCGCGTACCTGGTCGGCGAGCGCCGCGACGGGGATCGGTGTCCCGTTCACCCGGACGGGATCAGCGAAGATCCGCCGAAATCCGAAGTCCAGATCGGTGGCGCCGGTGGGCGGGGTGAACCAAAGTTCCAGCAGGTTCCGGACCAGCTCATCGTGCGTGTCAAGGGCAGCGGTCGCCATGATGATCATCTCCGTCGCGCCGGCGGACCAGCCTCGCGGGCCGGTACCGGATGAGGCAGGGTGCGGCCAGAACCGCAGGTCGTGCCGGGGTCAGGGGCGGATACGACTGCCGACCGCGGGCCCGGAAGGAGGCTCTCGCGCAGGAGATCCAGCACCTCGCTCGCCCGGTCGACGAGGTAGAAGTGGCCGCCCTGGAAGACCTTCAGCTCGGTCTCGGCGCGGGTGTGCGCGCTCCAGCCCCGTGCCTCCTCGAGAGAGACCCTCGCATCGGCGTCGCCGACGAGGACGGTGATCGGGCACGCCAGCGCGCTCCCGGGCTCATGGCGGTAGGACTCGACCGCCTGATAGTCGGCCCGCAGCGGCGGAATGATCATTTCCACGACCTCGGGGTCGGACAGCATCGCCGGACTGGTACCGCTGAGCCTGAGCAGCTCGGCGACGAGCTTGTCGTCCGGCTCCGCACGCAGATGTTCGTCGCGGTAACGGGACGGTGCGCGCCGCCCGGAGGCGAACAGCCGCACGGGTTCGGGCAGCCCAGCGGCGCCCAGGCGCCGCGCGACCTCGAAGGCCACCAGGGCACCCATGCTGTGGCCGAAGAATGCCAGCGGTCTGTCTACCAGTTCACACACCGCACCGAAACTTCGATCGGCCAGTTCGGCGAGGGTGGTGATGTTGGGCTCGTGCCGGCGGTCCTGCCGGCCCGGATACTGGATCGCAACCGTCTCGACCTGCGGGGCTAGGCCTTTCGCCACCGGATAGAAGAAGCTGGCCGATCCGCCGGCGTGCGGGAAGCACACAAGGCGTACGGGCGCGGTCGGCACCGCCTCGTACACCCGCGTCCACGTCGTGCTCATCATCCGCGGTGAGTCCTTCCGCTGCCTTCGCATCCGGTCCACACGTACAGACAGCACCGTAGATCGACCGCACGGGCCGCCGGCATCACCAGGTCTGATAGGGAATCCCGCCACCGGAGTGGACCAGGGCCTTCGCCACTAGCCTGGGGGCATTCTCCGGCGCGTGTGGGGGCGGACGATGCTGACGGAAACGACAATGCCCGACGGGAACGCGGCCGATGTCCTCGTGGTCGGCAACGGCCCGGTCGGCGCGGTGCTGGCGATTCTGCTCGCTCAGCTGGGCCACCAGGTCACGGTGCTGGAACGCCGGCCCCGGCCCTACCGGCTGCCCAGAGCCACAAGCTTCGACGGCGAGACCGCACGGCTGCTCGCCGCCACCGGGATCGGGCCGCGGCTGGCTCACGTGACGGAACCGGCGACGGGTTATCAGTGGCGCACCGCGGACGGCGCGGTGTTGCTGGACATCGCCTTCACCACCGACGGCCAGTTCGGCTGGCCCGATGCCAGCACCATGCACCAGCCCGCGCTGGAGGAGCTGATGGCCGAGCGGGCATCGGAGCTGGCCGGGGTGCGCCTGCACCGCGGGCACGAGGTCACCAACATCAGCGACGGGGAGCACGGCGTCACGGTCACCGCCGCGTGTGACAACGGTGAGGCCGAGTTCTCCGCCCGGTGGGTGGTCGGCTGCGACGGGGCGAGCAGCTTCGTCCGCGACCACCTCGATGTGCCGGTGACCGACCTTGGTTTCTCCTACGAATGGCTGCTCTGCGACGTCGAGCTGCGCCACGAGCGGTCCTTTGAGCCCACCAATGTTCAGGTCTGCGACCCGGCCCGGCCCACCACCCTGGTCGGCAGCGGGCCCGGCCACCGGCGCTGGGAGTTCATGCGGCTGCCGGGCGAGAGCAGCGCCGAGCTGAACCGAGAGGCGACGGCCTGGCGGCTGCTGGCCCCGCACGGCGTCACGCCGGACAGGGCGAACCTGCTGCGCAGCACCACCTACATCTTCCAGGCCCGGTGGGCGGAACGCTGGCAGGCGGGGCACGTGCTGCTCGCGGGTGACGCCGCCCACCTCATGCCGCCGTTCGCCGGCCAGGGCATGTGCTCGGGGATCCGCGACGTCACCAATCTGGCCTGGAAGCTCGATCTCGTGCTGAGCGGGCGGGCCGGGCCGGCTCTGCTCGACACATACACGGCGGAACGCCGAGAGCAGGTACGCGCGTCGATCCTCGCCTCGGTGCAGCTCGGGCGGGTGATCTGCATGACCGACCCGGCCGCGGCCGCCGAACGCGACGCCACTGTCCTCGCCGGTGCGGCGGTGCGTGGCACCGGCCGGCCGGAGGCGCCGACACCCCTCGCGACCGGGCTTCTGCGCCGTAACCCCGCGACCGGTGACCCGGCCGCCGGCGCGGGCATCGTCATGCCGCAGGGACGGGTGGGCGCCGATGGTCGGGAGGGCCTCTTCGACGACGTGGTGGGCCGGGGTTTCGTACTGCTCACCACCGACGGCCCGCTGGCACTGGGCGAGGAGCGGCTGGCCTTCCTGCGGGAGCTCCCAGCCCACGTCCGGCGGGTCGTCCCCGGGCCTCCGGATGCCCGCGCGGATGCGGAGATCGTCGATCACGCGGGCGTCTACATCGACTTCCTGGCCCGGCACGACGCGACCGCGGTGCTGGTCCGGCCCGACTACCAGGTCTTCGGTGTCGCTGCCGGGCCGGCGGCGACGGCCGGCCTCGTCGACGACCTGCGGGTCCAGCTGGCCTCGGTCGTGCTGGCCTGAGCGCCGCGTCGGTCGCCAGTGCTCGGCGAGGGCGGCCCGCTCGGGCGCGGCGGGGACGCCTTCCTGGACCCGCCGTCGAAGGGCGCGGGCGTGCGGGCGCGCACTCAGCCAGCCGGCACGGACGGGCACAGCGCAAGCAGCTCGACAGGCCGGCGCACGACGGCGTTCGGACCGGCGGCAAGCAGTTCGCCCTCCGGCGGCGCCGCCCACAGCGCGGCCACGGCGAACACGTCGGCCGCCTGGGCGCTGGCGAGATCGATGGCCGCATCGCCGACCATGATGGCCGCCGCAGGGGACACGTCGAGCAGGTCCAGCGCGCGAAGCACGATGTCCGGCGCGGGCTTCGGGCTGGCCACCTCGTCGGAGCCCACCACATGGTGGAAGAACGGCAGCAGACCGAGCCCGTCCAGCAGCGAGCGGGCCCGCGGACCGCTCTTGCCGGTGGCCACCGCCAGGCGCAGCCCCCGGACCCGCAGGGTCAGCAGCAGCTCGGCCACGCCGTCGAACGCCGTGACCTGGTGTGCGAGCCGGTAGCTCTCGCGCACGAAGGGTGCCTCCATCTCCAGCGGAAGACCCATGATTCTCATGATGTCGGGGAAGTACCGGCCCTGGTGCCTGCGGTACTCGTCGAACGGCACGGGGCCGTCGCCGACCACCTCGGCATGGGCCGCTTCGAAAGCCCTCCGCATGACGGTGAAGCTGTCGACGATGACGCCGTCCAGGTCGAAGACGACCGCCTCACGGACAACTCCCGCTGGCAGGGCGGCCCCGCCGCCGGCGCCGGCGTTGGTGTTGGTGCTGGTGCTGGTGCTGACCAGGGACGGCCAGGTCAACGGCGCGGTCACGGACACGACTCCTTCACTCGGTCGGTCTTCGAAGTGGAAATGCCTGCCCGCTGGTCCGCCGGCGCCCGGTCGGGCGCCGGCCGCGACGCGGACTGGTAGAAGGTCTCGATGGTCCGCACGGTGGCGCGGGCCTCCGCGATGGCCTGACCGCGCTTCCAGGGGCGGGTGGCGAGCTCGTCGAGCTGGCGGTCGTACTCGGCGCCGACCGGCTCGGCCGGCACCGACACCAGGGTCGTGGTGCCGTTACGGGTGAGCGTGAGCTCACTGTGAGGCAGCCGGTTCGGGCTGAACCCGAACGTGCAGGTGAGGGTGGCGGTGCCCGCGCTGCCCTCGAGGAGCAGGCGGGAGGTGTCCAGGGCCTCGTGGGAGGCCCAGCTCGCCCGCAGCGCCACCGAGACGCCGTCGTCGCGGACCAGAAATCCTCTAGCGGTATCCTCGACGTCGCCGGCCACGCCCGCGTCGTCGTGGCGCCAGGCCGCCCGCCAGGTCTCGTCATGGACGAAGTCGGCGGAGACGGCGCCCAGCACGTGGCTAACGTGCGCAGGGCCAACCAGAGCCGTGAGGGTGTCGAGGAGGTGCCAGCCGAGGTCGACGAGGGCACCTCCGCCGGCCTTGTCCCGTTGGGTGAACCAGCCGCCGGCCTGGGGAATCCCGCGGGCGCGGACCCAGGAGAGGTCGGCGTGGCGAAGGTGACCGAGGCTGGACACAAGACGGGCGAGCGTGCGGACGTCGGCGCGGTGACGTGCCGCGCTGCCGGCCGACAGGGTGACGGCGCCGACCCGCTCGGCCGCGGCGAGGGACTCGACCTCGGTCGAGCTGAGGCAGACGGGCTTCTCCAGGAAGACGGCGACACCCCGGCGCAGCAGGTCGGCGGAGATCTCCGCGTGCAGGTGGTTGGGCACGGCCACGATGGCTAGGTCGACGTCGTCGGCGGCGAGCTCGTGCACGCCCGCCAGCGCGGCCGGCGCGGCCGGCCCGGCCAGCGCAACGGCAGCGGCACGACCGGTCGGCTCGGGGTCAACGACGGCGCGGACCTCGTAGGCGGGGTGCCCGAGCAGGCGGGGCAGCCACAGCTCACGGCCTGCCCAGCCGAGCCCGACGACGGCGACCCGTAGGGTCATCGCGGCACGCCGCGCGGACGCGCGCTCACGCGGCGGCCACCGCGGCGGCGATGATCGCGGCGGTGTCGCAGATCGCGTCCTCGGAGGCCAGCAGCACTCGGTGGTGCAGCCAAAGGCCGTCGGCACTGATCGCTTCCACCGCGGGGCAGCGCTCCGCGACCTCCTCCACCGACAGGTCCGGTGCGCCGATCTCCCAGAACGCTTCCGTCCGGTAGACCGCACGGAAGGCAGCGAAAGCCGGCAGCCCGGCCGCGAAGAGCGTGTCGACGAGCCGGTTGCGGTCCTTCTCGGAAATTCCCGGGATCCGGAACATGGCCATGTAGTGCGAGTTGCGGTCAACCCGCGGGTCCATACCCTGGGGAACCACGCTGGGAATCTCGCCGAGCAGGGCGGACAGTGTTTTCCACCGTTCGTCGCGAACGGCCCGGTGCTCGTCGAGACGGCGTAGCTGGGCGCGCAGCACGGCGGCGGAGAACTCGTTCATCCGCATGTTCGTGCCCGAGATCGCGTGCAGGTAGTGTCGGTCGGTTCGCGGGCGTCCACAGCTGTGGCGAAGAAAAGCCGTCTCGTAGGTCTCCTCGTCGGGGAAAAGTAACGCGCCGCCTTCTCCGGCGGTCATCAGCTTGCCGTTCTGGAAGCTGAAGGCCGCGACGGTGCCGAGCTCGCCTACGCGCTTGCCCTGCCAGCACGCGCCCTGCGCGTGCGCGGCGTCCTGCAGCACCGGAACGCCGGTTTCGACCGAGATCTTCGCCAGCGCGTCCATGTCGGCAATCAGGCCCGCCATGTGCACGGGCATGATCGCCCTTGTGCGGTCGGTGATCGCCGCCGCGACCGCCTCGGAATCGATGTTGTACGTGCTCGGGTCGATGTCGACAGGTACCGCCACGGCGCCGATGCGCTGGGCCGCTTGGGAGGAGGAGATGAACGTGAATCCAGGTACCACGACCTCCGTGCCCGGGCCG
The DNA here is from genome assembly GCF_023242965.2 of Frankia sp. AgKG'84/4. Lineage (GTDB taxonomy): Bacteria > Actinomycetota > Actinomycetes > Frankiales > Frankiaceae > Frankia. The sequence goes on along the minus strand of NZ_JALKFU020000097.1, from coordinate 2,955 downwards.
ACGCCGAGGCACTGCAGCGCCAGTTCCAGTGCCTGCGTGCCGTTGGTCACGGCGAGGGTGTGTGGTGCGCCGTGGTACGCGCCGAACTCCTCCTCAAAGGCGGAGACCTCGGCGCCTCCCATGCGCCACCACTGGCCCTGTTCCAGGGCACGGATCAGGCCGTCGCGCTCGGCATCATCGAACTGCGGCCATTCCGGAAACTCCGGTGCTGGTCGGGCGTTCATATTTCTCCGAATCTGCTTGTGGGGTAAAGATGGCGGGATCGGATAAGCCAACGCGAATGCATTAGACCGACGCGGCCAGATTAAATGCTGAACGCTCCGGGCCCCATCCCCCAGTCTGGTAGCGAGCGCCGCGCGCGGAGAGGTGGGAGATTCTCGGTGGCGAAGCCCCGTTCAGGAGCCTGTCGCGGCGCGGCGGATCCGCGCCTGCACCCGCTCCTTGCGGTCGGCCTCGTCGAGGTGCGGGTAGGCCGGGCAGCCGAACTGACGCTGGAACGGCGCGAACGTGTCCCACTCGGAACGCTTGCGCATCTCCTGGGCGACGGCGTTGTGCTCGCTCCAGAAGTCGCCGCCGATCAGCCGGATCAGATATCTCTCCAGCATGTCCTGGGACGTCGTCCGGCCGGCGTCAGCCGCGGACGCCACCAGCTCGCCGTCGTAGAACGCGTGGATCAGCCGGATGTAGGTGTCGTAGCCGGTCTTGAAGAAGTCGCTGTAGGCCTGGATCTGCTGCTGCGCGCAGGTCGGGTCGTCCAGCGCCGCCCCAAGCGCCTCGGCCGCCCGCACCGCGGTCGCCGCGGCCACCAGCACGCCGCCGGAGAACATCGGGTCACCGAAGCATCCCGCGTCCCCGACCATCAGCCAGCCCGGTCCGACGACGGTGTCGGAGTGGTAGCAGTAGTCGGTCTCCACCTTCAGGTCCATGGTCGGGTGGGTACCGGTCAGCCGGGCCACGATCCGCGGCACCCTGGCGACGTGTTCCTCGAACACCTGCGCCGGTGTGCTTGCCGCCAGTACCCCGCGGGGCATCACCGTGCCCACGCTGATCACGTCCTCCGACAGGGGGATGGCCCAGACCCAGCCATCGGCATGGGCGCCGACCTGGATGTCGCCGGCCACACCCAGGTTGTGCTTCTCGTCGAGTCCCGCGTAGTGCCGGTACACCGCGACCATGCGCAGCTTCTCGACGGTCCTGCGCAGGCCAAACCTGTTCGCGATCGTGCCGGCCCGGCCGCTGGCGTCGATCACGTAGGTGGCCCGCACCTCGTGGTCCTCGCCGTTCTCCTCATAGCGCACGCCTGTCGTCCGGTCTCCCTCGATCAACAGAGCGGTGACCGTGGCGCCGAAGTGGACGTCGGCGCCGTCCGCGGCGGCCTGCTCGGCGAGCACCCGGTCAAACCGGCGGCGCTCCACCTGGAAGGCGCGGTCGAACCTGCCTTCGCCCTGCTTGGCGAAGTCGGCCCGGAACACGCCGGAGAAGAACTTCGACTCGGTGGGATCGATGAACTCACCGCCGAACTTCGGCACGAAATCGTGGGAGGCCAGCACCTCGCGCAGGCCTATCCGTTCGAACAGGCCCATCATGTAGGGCAGGAGCGACTCGCCGATGTGGAAACGTGGCTCGGCTTCGCGCTCCAGCAGCACCACCGAGCGGCCCTGCCTGGCCAGCACCACCGACGCGACTGATCCGGCTGGGCCGGCGCCGATCACCACGACGTCGACGGATGTGCTCGTCATACCAATTCCCTTCGCTGTGCTGTCGGGTGTCGGGTGTCGTCCCATCGCGGGAGTCACCGGCCGTCACCGTGGGACGGGTGGCCGGTCGAACTCGCCGGCCAGGATCTCGGCGGACAACCGCCGGTGTTCGTCATCGTCAGTAATCGTGTGCACGTGCTCGCGTCCGTTCTGGACCACGAGGTAGCGACGGCCCTTGAGCACCGCCTGGCCGTCGGCGAAGGTCCGCCCGCGCAGCACGCCCTGGAAGTCCGCCGCCGCTTCGGTGGGCTGCTGCTCGCGGGCCCGCTTCTCGAACTCGGCCCAGTCCTGGTAGCGGCGCGGTTGCGGCGTGAACGTGTAGACGACCCCCCACCGGGTGACCCGCCCGCGCCGCTGCACGGCCAGCGCGCCGTCGAGTTCGCGCACCCGGAACTGGCTGCCGTGCTGCTCCTGCGCGCTCATTGCCACCCGCAGCGGTTCGGTGTAGGACGGGCCCGGGTAGCCGACATCGGTGATCCACTGCTCGCCGTCCAGCACGACCAGGCAGAACATGTGCTCGACGTCGGTCCCGAAGTGTGCTCGGCCCTCGGCGGTGCTGCCGGCCACCAGCGAGACGTCGTATCCCAGCTCCCCCAGGAGACGGTGGAAGAGCCTGTTGAGCTGGAAGCAGGTGCCGCCCCGGCCAGCCAGGACATTGCGGGCGAAGATCTCGTCCTCGTCGAGGTGGACGAGATGCACACCATCGGCGAAGTCCGCTGGCGCGATGTTGTAGGGAATGGCCGAGAGGTGCCGGTGTTGGAGAGCGCGCAGCGTCGGGAGGTCCGGGTTCGCCGGCACGGGGACGCCGATGCGGTGCAGATAGGCCTCGGGGTCGAACATCTCGTCACGATCCTTCGAGGTGGCTGAGCAGGTGGGCGGCGAGCATCCCCGGGGTGGGATGGTCGAAGACGAGCCCGGGCGGCAGACGCAGGCCGGTGGCCTCGACCAGGCGGTTGCGCAGTTCGAGCGCGGTCAGGGAGTCGAAGCCGAGTTCGAACAGCCCTTGGCCGGCGTCCAGTTCCTGGGTTGTGCCGAAGCCGAGGCTGAGGCTGACCTGATCACGGACGATCCCCATCAGCGCCGCCTCGCGCTGGCCCACGGGCAGCTCTGCCAGCCCAGTCTGGGTCCGCCCGGCGCTCGCGGCCCGCACCCGACCGCGGGCCGGCGCCCGCACCAGCTGGCGCAGGATCGGCGCGAC
>NZ_JALKFU020001127.1 GCF_023242965.2 Frankia sp. AgKG'84/4 | reverse complement strand
CCCCCCCCCCCCCCCCCCCCCCCCCCCCCCCCCCCCCCCCCCCCCCCCCCCCCCCCCCCCCCCCCCCCCCCCCCCGGGCCCTCGGGAGGCGGGTGGGCGGCCGTGGGTGGCCGCGGTCAGGCCGTCGGCGGCGGCCCTCAGCCGCTCGCCGAGGGCGAGGATCTCCGTGCCCGGGCGCAGGGGCAGCCCGTCCTGCGTGGCGCCGGCCAGGCACAGCACGACGACGACGGTTCCGTCGGCGGCGAACACCGGCGCGTTGACCGCGGTGGCCCGGTAGTGGCCGGTCGGCTCGATGGTCGCGGGCAGGGTGTCGGCCAGGTCGAACACTCGACTGATCTCCTGCAGCATCCGGTGCAGTGTGGCGGCGTGCTCCGCGTGGCGTCGGTCGGCGCCGAGCTCGGCGGCCAGCCGGGCCAGGTCCTCGTGCGTGCGGTTCTCCACCTCGAGCGCCCAGCCGCGGGCCCGGACGCCGGCGAGTCCGGGACCCACCCGGGCCAGCGCGTCCACCGGCCGGTCCGGCCCGAGCCTGGCCAGCCACCGCTCGACCGCGCCGTTGTCGGCCCAGGCGACGCAGACCGCGCCGAGCGGGGGGCGCAGCGCGATCCGCTGGCCCAGCCGCAGGCCGTGGTAGGGAGTGCTCGCCGGGGCGGGCGCCTCGCTGGCGGGTGCGCAGCTGATCTCCGCGACGAGCAGGTCGTCCGGCTCGCCGGGGATGGCCCCGTTGACCAGCGCGACGCACATCAGGCCCGTCACCTCGGCAAGTTCGCGGACGACCGGCCGGGTGCTGTCGAGGACCGGATGGCCCCGCGCGGCGGCGGTTCCGGCGGCGACGAGCGCCGGGCCGAGCCGGTAGGTGCGCCGCTGGGGGTGACGCAGCAGCCAGCCCCGCCGAGCGAGGGCGACGACCATCGGATGGACCGTGGCCTTGTTGACACCGGTCTCCCGGGCGATGTCGGCCAGGGTGAAGGCATCGTCGGGTCGGCTGGCCAGCAGGTCAACCAGGTCGAGCAGACGCTCCGTCTGCGGTGAGGGCCTGCTCATGATGGCCGAGCGTAGTCGGATCCGACCCGGGCTGTTCGCATAGTGCAACCATTGATTTGGCAAATCCCACCTGAGACGCTGGACACGCTGGCCGACCCGGCCCGCCACCGACGACCGCCCCGCGCCGGTCCAGCCACCACCCTTCGAGGAGTCACCGATGACGCCCGCGGAGCGCACCACCGGTTCAAGCCCCCCGCTGCCCGCCGCGCCGCCGGCGGCCGACCCGGGGCGCCCCGCACC
>NZ_JALKFU020001126.1 GCF_023242965.2 Frankia sp. AgKG'84/4 | reverse complement strand
GCAGGGCACCGGCCGCGGGCAACAGACCGGCGCGCGCCCAGACGGGGCGCAGGCCCGCGTCCGCAGCGAAGATCCGCAGGTCACAGGCGGCGGCCAGCGCGGTGCCGACGTCGCCGGTCTGCCCGGCGAGCACGGCGACGCTGACCAGGTCAGCGCGCTCGGCGAGGCCGTCCAGCGCCGCGCGCCACTGGTGGTATCCATCGATCAACTGGTACCCGTCGAGCAGCCCGTCCGGACCGGCCGGCGACCGATCGGACGCCGTCCCTGCGTTCGCCGCCGGCGGTGAGGCCGGCGGCGACGTCGCTGATCCCGGACGGACGATGGCGACGCGCACGTCGCCGGTGAGGCGACGCAGCACGTCACGCAGGGCAGAGCCGATGGCCGCGAGCGACCAGGGGCTGACATCGGCGCTGACCCGTATGGTCACGACGGGACCGCGCACGTCTGCCTGAAGCCCGGCCGCCGCCGGTATGGCGGCGGCCGGCACCGCCATGATCAGGAGCTCTTCTTCTTGGTGCCCCGGGTGGCACCGCCGCGGCCGCGCAGGGTGGTACCGGATTCCGACAGGATCCGGTGGACAAACCCGTACGAACGGCCAGAGGACTCGGCAAGCAGACGGATGCTCTGCCCACCCTCGTACTTCTTCCGAAGCTCGGCAGCGAGCTTGTCGCGCTCGGCGCCGGTGATCCGGGTTCCTTTCCTAAGCTCGGCCAACGTGGCCCCCTCCGTGCTCGATGATCTGCGAACCGATCTTCACTCAGCTTGAGTGAACGCGCCACTCGAAGCAGATGTGATCCATCACACGCGGCGCCGCGGTGGGTGACCGTGCCGTCGCGCTTCTACCTCCACTAGCTCCAACCGACGGTGATCGAGGGATCTCGCCCAACCGTGCGCCGACGCCTGTTGACCATGCACGGGGGTCAGTGTCCCCAATCCCCTGCGCACGACCTAACAACGGCAACGGCGCGTCGTCACGAACATCGCCAGCGAGCCGGGCCGACGATCTTCCTGCGACACGATGCCGCAGGTCCGGCCAACAATCGATCACTGTACCGAGCCCGTGCGCGGACCGCGAACGCAGAGGATCAAACCGACTGATTAGTCACACCGGGCAACAATCCGCCGCCGCGCGGTGCGACGGTGGCACCCTCGGTGCGCCTCGTGACCGGTCTCCTGGCGCTCCTGAGCAGGGTGCGGATTCGACGGCGGCCGTGGTCGGGCGGGAAAATCGTTACCGTGCAGGGGTGGTCGGTGACGTGGTGATCGCCGGGCCGGCCCCGG
>NZ_JALKFU020001125.1 GCF_023242965.2 Frankia sp. AgKG'84/4 | reverse complement strand
CAACCGGCGCCGTGCCCGGCTGGCGAGCTGCGCCGCGGCCGCCGGGGATCGTCCGACGATCGGCGCGATCTCGGTGAACGGCACGTCGAACGCGTCGTGCAGGACGAAGGCGATCCGCTCTGGCGGGCCGAGGGTGTCGAGCACGGCCAGCAACGCCCGGCCGACGGCGTCGGCGAGCAGCGCCTGCGCCTGCGGGTCGGACGCCTCGGCGAGCCCCACCAGCGGGGTGACCAGCGGCTCGGGCAGCTGGACGCCGGCCGGGTCCTCCCGGCGGGAGCGCCGCACGCGCAGTTGGTCGAGGCAGATCCGGGCCAGCACCGTCGTCAGCCAGCCGGGCAGGTTCTCGACGTCCGACCGGTCAGCCCGGCTCAGGCGCAGCCATGTCTCCTGCACCGCGTCGTCGGCATCGTGCGCCGAGCCCAGCATGCGCAGCGCGATGGCGCGCAGCCGCGGCCGTTGCGCCTCGAAGATCTCGATGTGGTCGTCGGTCAAGGTTGTCCTTCCCGGTTCGTCATACCCATGACGAACGGCGACCGGCCGATCTGACGGCACCAGCCAGGATCGGTCGTCGCCCGACCCGGAAGGCGCCTCGGATGAAACTGACGATCTTCGCCGCGACCGGCGGCATCGGCCGGCTGCTGCTCACGCAGGCGCTCGCTGCGGGGCACGACGTGAGCGTCGTCGTCCGCCGGCCGGAGGCGGTGACGCCGTCCCCCGGCCGGGTGATCGCCGCCGACCTGGCGAGCGTCGGCCCGGACGAGCTCGTACCGGCGCTCGCCGGCGCCGACGCCGTGCTCTCCGGCCTCGGCGGGCCCAGCCGCGCGGACACCGACATCGCCACCCGTGGCACGCAGACGATCATCGCGGCGATGCGGGCCGCCGGCGTCGCACGGATCATCGTGGTCAGCGCCGCGCCGATCGCCACGGTCCCCTCCCCGGCGCGGCCAAACCCGCTGCGACACGATCCCGGCGACGGGCCGCTCACCCGCCGCGTGCTCGCCCCCGCCATCAAGGCGGCGCTGCGCGGCCACTACGCGGACCTGGCCCGGATGGAGGACGCGCTGCGCGCCAGCGGCCTGGACTGGACGATCGTGCGCCCGCCGCGGCTGACCAACGGGAAGCTGACCGCGTCCTACCGCACGGCCCACGGCCGCAACCTGCGTGGCGGCACGTCGGTCTCCCGCGCGGACGTCGCCCACTACATGCTGCGCGCCGCCGAGAACGGGACGGGCGTGGGGGAGACGGTCGGCATCGCCGGGTAGCGGGCGCGGCACCGCCGCGC
>NZ_JALKFU020001124.1 GCF_023242965.2 Frankia sp. AgKG'84/4 | reverse complement strand
GCCCGTAGGCGGCGCCGCCGATGCCCAGCCGGCCGCGACCGGCGCGCACCCCGTCCCGTTCGGGCCTCCCGGCCGGGGGACGGAACTCGGCCATCGGCTGCGGGCCGGCCGCCGGGGCATCGTCCTCGGCCTCGCGCAGGCCGAAGCGATCGTGCAGCCGGCGCAGCGGGGCCGGCGCCCACCAGTTGTAGTCGCCGGCCAGAGACATGAACGCCGGCACGAGGATCGCCCGCACGATGGTGACGTCCAACGTGATCGCGATGGTCAGGCCCACCCCGACCATCTTGATCATGCTGATGTGCGAGGCGGACAGCACCACCATGACGACGACGAGCGCGAGCGCGACGCTGGTGATGAGCGGGCCGGTGACCCCGAGCCCGACCGCGACCGACTCGGTGTTGTCCCCGGTGCGCTTGTACTCCTCGCGCACGCGGGCCAGCAGGAAGATCTCGTAGTCCATGCTCAGGCCGAACGCGATGAAGAACATCAGCACCGGGCTGGTCATCTCCAGCGTGCCCGACACCTGGAAGTCGCCGACGATGCCGCGCAGGTGCCCGCTCTGGAAGATGAACGTGAGCAGGCCGATCGTGGCGGCGAGGTTCAGCGTGTTGAGGAGCATCGCCTTGAGCGGCAGCAGCAGGCTGCCGGTGAACAGGAACAGCAGCACGAACGTCATCACCATCACCACGGTGAAGGCCAGCGGCAGGCTGCGCAGGATCGTGTGGGAGGTGTCGAGGAAGTGGGGGGCGAGGCCACCCATGAGGATCCCGAAGGGCGCCTTCGTCGCCTCGATCCTGCGGACCAGGTTCTTCGCATCGGCGGACACCGGCGAGGTGGCGTTCTGCCAGATGGAGAGCCAGGCGCCGCCGTGAGTGCCCACAAAACCGGTGGGTGTCGTCGGCGCGGTGGAGACCTGTTTGCCATCCATATAACCGCCGGTGACGGTGTCCACGCGAAGCACGCCGGTCAGTCCGGAGAGCCGCCGCGCGTAGTCGCTGATCTTCGCCGCGTTCGACGGGTCCCGGGCGTCCACTCCCGGCATGACGACCGGGATCTGGCAGGGCAGGCAGAGGGCGAAGTCACCGCGCATGGCGTCGTTGACCGTGTGCGCCTCGGCGGCGGCGGGCAGCACTGTGTCGTCCGCGAGCGCCAGGTGCAGATTGCGCGCCGGCGCGGCGCAGACCAGCAGAAGCACAATGGCGGCGCCGCCGAACAGCACCGGGCGCCGCATGACCTGGCGGGCCAGGGCCGTCAAGCGCCGGCCGGGGGCCACCGCGCGGGG
>NZ_JALKFU020001123.1 GCF_023242965.2 Frankia sp. AgKG'84/4 | reverse complement strand
CGGGCGGGCCGCGGCGTCCTGCTGTGCTCCGGTGCCGTCATCGGCACGGCGCTGGTGCTGTTCCTGCAGACCTACGGCGGCGAGGGGCGGCTGCGGGTCTACCTGTTCACGCTGCCGTGGTGCGTCATCCTCGTCGCCGCCGCGCTGCTCGGTGAGGGTCGCCCCGGCCGCGGGCGGATCGCGCTCGCACTCGTCACCCTGATGTCGACCCTCGGCCTGTGGATGTGCGCGTTCTACATCCCGTTCGACGCCGACAACATGACCCGCGGCGACGTGGACTCCGCCGCGTGGATCTACGACCACGGCGACCCGCGGATCCCGGTGATGCTCGGCGACAGCGACTGGCCCGGCAACTACGGGCCCCGTTACGCCGAGTTCACCCGCACGCCGCAGCCGTCGTACACGCTGTTCGAGGACCCCGTGTTCCGCGGCACCGCCCTCGGGCGCTCGCCCACGGTGGAGACCGCGGGCGTGATCGAGACGATGGGCCGCTACGGCCCGCGTGGCTACCTCGTGTTCTCCAGCAGCCAGGTCGCCTACGCGCATTCCTTCGGCCTGGTGCCCGACGGCGCGTTCGACCGCGTCGAGCGGCTGGTCCGGGCGGACCGGCACTTCGCCGTCGTCCACACCAACCAGGACGCCACGATCTACCTGTTCACCCGCGACGTGAGGAGTCCGACGTGATGACGAGCCCGGTCACGGTGCGCCCTGCGCTGTCCCTGCCGGTCCGACCCATCGCCCTCGGCGACCGGGTCTGGCGGCGCACGCACGTCGTCGGCGTCATCGGCCCGATCGAGGTGCCCTCGCCCGAGCAGATGCGCGACGTCCTGTTCCGGCTCGCGGCGGTCGCGCCGGGCAGCCGGCTGCTGTGCACGCTGGAAGGCAACCGGAGCCGGTGGCGCCGCGTCCCCGGCCCGCGCCTCGCCGAGCACATCGGCCGGATGGTGCGCACCCTGCCCGGCCCGGTCAGCGGCCCCGAGGACGCCTCTGACCTGGCCGAGCACGCGCTGCGCACGCTCGCCGCGGACCTGCCGCTGCGGATCTCGCTCGGCCGTGAGCACGCCGTGTTCGAGATGAGCCACCTGGTCGGCGACGGGCAGCAGCTCGATCCGATCTGGGCGGAGCTGCTGCTGCGGGCCGCCGACGGGGGCGTGCCCGTCTGGGCCGGTGACACCGGCCCGCGCCTGGCGCTGCCGCGGGCGGTCGCGGCCACCTTCGGTCGTGACCCGGGCCGGCTGGCCCGCGTCGTACGCGGCCCGCAACGCCCGTCGGAGGCACCGCCGGCC
>NZ_JALKFU020001122.1 GCF_023242965.2 Frankia sp. AgKG'84/4 | reverse complement strand
GAACCCGCGGGCTCGCGGCGGCGGCGCGGGCACCAGGGGCGGCGGCGCGGGCACCAGGGGCGGCAGCGTGGGAGTCGGGGACGGCGGCGCGGTGGGACGTGCCGGTTCGGCCCCGGGGGCCCGGCCGGCTCGGGTAGGAGCAGGCATCGGCTAGGACCACACCGCCGTGATGTCCCGCTGCCAGCTGTCCATCGTGAACGGGGACCGGCGCAGCAGCCGCATGGCCTCCCGTCGCTGGTCGATGGTCGGCGGGAGCGCGGTGAGCATGTCAGCGGTGTCCGCCCACACGGCGTCCGAGGCGCTCAGCGGCAGCGTCGTCACCCCGGGCAGCAGCCGGGCGATCTCGGTGACCCCGGGCAGGTCCGCGGACAGCACCGGGGTCCCCACGGACAGCGCCTCCAGGACAACGGTGGGCATGCCCTCGTGACGGGAGGTGACCAGCAGCAGCGAGCAGCCGGTGAGCAGCCGCGGGATCTCCCGGACCTCGCCGGTGAACTCGACGTGGGCGGTGACGCCGAGGCGGTCCGCGAGCGCGGCGAGCTCGGCCGTCTCGACGGGGTCCTGGCGGCCGACGACGCGCAGCCGCGCCGGCACCGACCGGGCCCGCAGCGCGGCGAGCACCTCGATCGCGCGGCCGCGGTTCTTCAGCGGGTCCGGGCGGCCGATGTGGGCGATGGTGACGGTGTCCTCATCGTGGTCGGCGGACTCCTCGGCGCGGCGGCGCGCGGCGATCGCGACACCGGAGGGCTCCAGCTCCACGCCGTTGTAGACGATGCGGCAGCGGTCGTCGAGCCGCCAGTTCTCCCGCCACAGCCCGCGCATCGCCGCCTCGCTGACCGCGACGATGTCCGTGGCGAACCGGTCGAGCAGCAGGCGGCCGACCGCACGCTGCACCCGCCCGCGCAGGCTGTCGCCGTGGCGGTCGGCGCTGCTGACGAAGTAGGCCACCCGCCGGCGCACCCCGCCGAGGCGGGCCAGCGCCAGCACCACCCCGGAGAACGTCGCCACCGCGGAGTGGACGACGTCGGGGCGCACCTCGCGCAGCAGGCGCAGGAACCGCCAGGGGAACATGAGGTCGGCCCGGCAGTAGTAGACCTCGCTGCCGAGCTCCCGGATCTCGGTGTCGAGGGAGCCGTGGGCACCGGAGGTCACGGCGAACTCGAGGCGGAACTCCTCCGGGTCGAGGCGGCGCAGCAGGTTCACGGCCCGCAGCTCCGTACCCGCTGCACGAGCTGGCCAGCGCGCTGTGGATGGCCGGGCTGGACCCGGACCTGGACCGGCGGGAGTTCTG
>NZ_JALKFU020001121.1 GCF_023242965.2 Frankia sp. AgKG'84/4 | reverse complement strand
ACAGGGCCGCCGCCGAGCCGGGACCGTTGCGGCGGGCCGCCTCGCGGACCAGCGCGGCGAACGTCGACCGGGCCGTCTCCTCCCAGGTGAACGTCGCCGCATGGGCCAGCGCCCCGGCGGCGAGGCGGGCGTGCAGGTCCCGGTCGGTGAGCACGCCGGCCAGCGTCCGGCCGAGCTCGGCGGGCTCCACGAGCAGGCCGGTCTCGCCGTCGATGACCGCGTCGGTGTGCCCGGCGATGCGGGTCGCCACCGACGGCACACCGCACGCCGCCGCCTCGGTGATCGTCATGCCCCAGCCCTCGCGGGCCGACGCCGACGTCAGCACCCAGGCTCGCTGGTAGAGCGCGCGCAGCTCCTCGTCGTCCACCCGCCCGACGAGGTGCAGCCAGTCGGCCGCGCCGGCCGCGCGAATCTTCTTCTCCAGCTCCGGGCGCTCGTAGCCCTCGCCGACGATGACCGCCTCCATCGTCGGGTGCTCCGTGCGGGCCCGCAGCAGCGCGTCGATGAGCAGGTCGAACCGCTTCACCGGGACGAGGCGGCCCACCGAGAGCACCAGCGGATGCGGCGAGCGCTCGCCCGCCGGGACGTACGCCGGGTCGATGCCCGGCGGCACCACCGTGATGTTGCGCGGCGGCAGGCCCAGCAGCTCGATGATCTCGTGACGGGACGACTGGGACAGCGTCAGGATCCGGGTCCGCCGGTACATCGGCGGGGCCACCCGGAACTCCATCGTCTCGCCGACCTTCGCGAGCCGGGGCGAGAGCACCATCCGCCACATCTCCGCGTGCACGTGGTGCAGGAACACCACCCGCGGGCAGCGGGCCCACACGGGGGAGAAGAACGGCATTCCGTTCCAGATCTCCACCAGGCCGTCCCACGGCCCGCCGCGGCCCGCGGCCCCGGAGAACGCCGTGCGCGGGAAGACGGAGTAGCGCCCGGCCTTGCGCACGACCGCGTAGCCGTTGCGGCGCACCGTCTCGGGGTGCCCCGGCGCCATCGCCGTGCGCAGGCTGACATCGATGCCCGCGTGCGCCCACCGCTGCGCGACCTTGTCGGCGTGCAGCTCCGAACCGCCGGACTCGGGGTCGTCGAGGTCGCGCCAGGCCAGCATGTGTACCCGGCGCAGACCCGAGGTCTCGACCAGCTCCGCCAGGGACGGGCGCCGCGTCCCGATCCCCTCGATGCCGGGCGCGCCGACCTGCGGGGCGAGCAGCCCGGCGTACGTCGCCTGATCCGTTCGGGATTCCCGCTGCGACGCCGACTCGGTGAACAACGGCATCACGCTCCCTTCAAG
>NZ_JALKFU020001120.1 GCF_023242965.2 Frankia sp. AgKG'84/4 | reverse complement strand
GGGTCGGCGCGCTCGTGCGGACACCGACCGCGTTCTCCGTCGGCGACTGGATCACCGACGTCACCGGCGAGGTGCACAGCCGGGCCGCCGCGGCCCGCGCCGGCGGGACCACTGCCGTGTTCATGGTCTACGGCATCCCGCACCGCGACGTCGGCGCCGGCTACTCCGCCGGCGGGTTCCCGGACGGCGCGGCGTACCGCCAGTTCACCCGCCAGGTCGCGGCGGGCATCGGCGACGCGCGGGCGGTCATCGTGCTGGAGCCCGACTCGCTCGGGCAGATCGACCAGCTGCCCGCGGACCAGGTGACCGAGCGGTACGCGCTGTTGCGCGACGCGGTGGACGTCTACGCCGGGCTGCCGGCGACGAGCGTCTACCTCGACGGGACGAACTGCGGCTGGGTCGCCCCGGCGGAGATGGCCCGGCGCCTCGGCGAGGCCGGCGTCGCGCACGCCCGGGGCTTCGCGGTGAACGTGGCGAACTACTACCGGACCGAGGACGAGGCCGCCCGTGCGGAGATCCTTGCCGCGCTGCTCGGCGACGCGCACTACGTCGTCGACACCTCCCGCAACGGCCGCGGACCGGCGAGCGGGCTGACGGACGCCTGGTGCAATCCGCCTGGCCGGGGCACCGGTGCGACGCCGACGACCGATACCGGATACCCCCATGCGGACGCGTTCCTGTGGGTGAAGACGCCCGGCGCGAGCGACGGCGAGTGCGGCCGGAACAATCCGCCGGCGGGGACGTGGTGGCCGCAGGCAGCGGCTGAGCTGGTTCGCAACGGCGTGGGCTGAGCGCCGCCCGAAGAATGTCCACTTCATCCCTCCTGTCAGTTACTGGGCGTATCTAGGTATGCTTCGGCGGACATGGGGCCCGCTCGCGCGTCACGGCCCCGCGTTACGCGGGTAACCGGAGGTCGCGTGTCAGGTTCCGCAAGCCACCGGCGTCATCGCCGTCCCGCCCGCCGGGCGGGTGCGCGCGGCCCGGTCCGATGGCGGCTGCTCGCGCTGATCCTGCCGGTCGCCCTGCTGGTGGCGGCGGTCGGTTTCGGGTTGGAGCAGGTCGTCCTCGCGCCGGGTGAGGCCTCCGCCGACGGGGCGAGCACCGTGTTGGCCCGGCCCGACGTCGGGACGATCACCGCCACGGCGCCGGACCCCGCGCGCGCACCCGCGTCACCCTCCGCCGGCGCCACCGGTCCGGGAGGCGTGAAGAACGCCGGCGGGCTGAGCGCCATCACCGTGCCGACCGTGCCGCTGACCTCGACCGATCCGTCCGCCCCGGGCGGGGGGCCGACCGTCCCCGCGC
>NZ_JALKFU020001119.1 GCF_023242965.2 Frankia sp. AgKG'84/4 | reverse complement strand
GGGCGGCGGCGCTCGACGCGGACCGCCGCTGGTACGCCGACCTCGCCGCGCACTGGTGGGGCGAGGCCCTCGACCAGCTGGACCGGGTGCGGGGTGAGGTGGTCGTCGACAGGGACGAGCTGGTCGTCGCCCGGGTCGGTTCGCTGGCCCGCGCCGGGCGGGGGCAGACGCTGCTCGACGTCGTCGACGCGGGTCTGCTCGACGCGGTGCGCCGCGGCCGGCTGGATTCGGCCGGTCGGATCGCCGCCGCGCTGCTGCGGACCAGCGGTTCCTGGCCCTGGGCCGTCTACGGCGACGACCCGGCGCCGCTGCTGGCCCGCCTCGCCGGGATCGAGACGCTGGTCGCCGCGGATCCTCTCGCGCATGTGCGGGTGCTGGCCGCGCTCGCCGTCGGCAGCTGTTACGACCCGGACAGCTCCGTACCCGACCTGCTCAGCCGCCGGGCGATCGAGCTCGCCGAGCAGGTCGGCGACGCCGAGGTTCTCGCCGACGCCCTGCTCGGCCGGGCACTGGCTTTTTCCGGCATCGCCGAGCGGGCCGCCGAGTCCCTGGACCTGATCGCCCGGCTGGCCGCCGTCCCGCAGGCGAACTCGCAGGTGGACGAGGTGATCGCGCACGGACTGCTGCACCTCGCGAAGACCGCGCTGGGCGACCCGTCCGCTGCCGAGCACGCCCGGCTCGGCGCACTCGGCAGCGACCTGCTGCGGCTGCCCGCGAGCCGCGTGCAGTTCCGCTGGGCGCAGGGGTCGCAGGCGCTGTGGGCTGATGACGACCTCGCGGTCGCCGAGGGGATCTACCGGCATGCGCTGGAACTGCACCGGGAGACCGAGCTTTATCTCAGTGGCGTGTTCGACGTCGCGACGCTGGTGCTGCGCTTCGAACAGGGGAAACTGGCGGAGCTGGGTGAGTTGCGGGCGAGCAGTCCATTCGCCCGCCTGGGCCGGCTGCTCGTCGCGGTCGCCCGCGGGGAACCCGCGGCCGACGGGCTGATCGGCGCGGAACTCGCCTGGTTCGAGCCGGTGACGTGGACGACGCATGGCCGGCTGACCCTGCTGGCCCACGCGGTCGCCGACCGCGGTCTGCGTGAACACGCCGCGGATCTGGCCGCCCGGCTGGCCCCGGTCGCGCACTGCGTCGCCAACGTCGGCATGTGCGGGGTGGTCGGCCCGGTAGGACTGGGCCTGGCCCGGCTCGATCTGCTGCTCGATGACGTCGCCGGCGCCCGCCGGCACCTGGCGGTGGCCACCGAGGTCGCGACGCGGGCCGGCGGGACGGGTGCGCTGCTGCGCTGCCGGCTGTTCGC
>NZ_JALKFU020001118.1 GCF_023242965.2 Frankia sp. AgKG'84/4 | reverse complement strand
GGCCAGCGCCGACCCGGGCCACAGCGCGAAGCGTCCGCCGCGGGCCCCGGCGTAGTCCCGCCGTTCGGTGTCGAAGCGGCCGACGTGCGAGAGCAGGCCGGTGAGCAGCGCCTGGTGCACCGCGCGGGGGTCGGCCGGCGGGCCGTCCGCGTCGCCGAGCGCGAGCTTGAGGCTGCGGGCGACGGCCATCAGCTGGCCGTGGACGTCCTGCCACTCCCGTACCCGCAGGTAGTTCAGGAACTCGGTGCGGCACCTCCGGCGGAACTGGTTGGCGGACAGCTCCCCGCGGGCGTCACGCAGGTAGTTCCACAGATTCAGGTAGGCGAGGAAGTCCGACGTCGGATCGGCGAAGCGGGCGTGGCGCTCGTCGGCAGCCTGCTGGTGTTCGACCGGCCGGTCCCGCGGATCCTGGATGGCCAGGGCGGAGGCGATGACGAGGACCTCCCGCAGGCAGCCCTGCTCGTCCCCGGCGAGCACCATCCTGGCCAGGCGCGGATCCACCGGGATCTGCGCGAGGCGCCGCCCGGTCGTGCTCAGCCGGCGTCCGCCGATGCCCTGGCGTCCCCGTCCGGGCGGTGCGCCGTGCCCGGCCACCTCCGCCGGCGTGGTGGTGTCGAACGCGCCGAGTTCGGTGAGCAGGAGCTCGCCGTCGTTGATCTGGCGGGGGTCGGGCGGGTCGAGGAAACCGAACTCGGCGACCTCGCCGAGGCCCAGGTCCGCCATCCGCAACAGCACCGAGGCGAGGTTCGTCCGCAGGATCTCCGGGTCGGTGAACTCCGGGCGGCCGGTGAAGTCCGACTCGCTGTACAGCCGGATGCAGATGCCGTCGGACGTCCGCCCGCAGCGGCCCTTGCGCTGGTTCGCCGAAGCCTGCGAGACCGGTTCGATCGGCAGCCGCTGCACCTTCGTCCGGTGGCTGTACCGGGAGATGCGCGCGGTGCCCGGGTCGACGACGTAGCGGATGCCGGGGACGGTCAGCGAGGTCTCGGCGACGTTGGTCGCGAGCACCACGCGGCGGCCGGTGTGCGGCTCGAAGACGCGGTGCTGCTCGCCCGCGGACAGCCGGGCGTAGAGCGGCACGATCTCGGTATGCGGGCGCTGCTCGCGGGACAGCACCTCGGCGGTGTCGCGGATCTCCCGTTCGCCGCTGAGGAACACCAGGATGTCGCCCGGCCCCTCGGCGCACAGCTCGTCGACGGCCTCGCTGATCGCCTGGGTCTGATCGCGCTCGGTCTCCGGACGGCCGGACTCCCGGCGACCGGCTCGCGGGCGCCCGCCATCGCCGCGCGGTCCGCCCGCCCCCCCG
>NZ_JALKFU020000096.1 GCF_023242965.2 Frankia sp. AgKG'84/4 | reverse complement strand
GCCCCGGCCGGGCCCGCGCCCGTGCCGGGATGGTCGTCGAGGGCGGCGGCCCGCTGCTGGCTGAGCGCGGCGACTTGGGCGTTGCCCTGTCCCTGGTCGGGCGCCACCCGCGGCGGAGTCGGAGTTCTCCCGGTCGACGTCATGGTGTACCTACCGCGTCACCCAGTGGAGTCACGTCGGCGGCGCCCGATCCGCGCACGTGCCCGGCCGGCGGCTCCCCGAGGTCCGCCCGCACGCCGCGCCGCTTCTGCAGCGTGATGCTCACCTTCGACCCGGGGCCGGTGGCGGTCTCGACGTCACCGGCGAGGGCCTTGAGGACCGTCCAGGCAAAGGTGTCCTCGGACGGCGGCTCGCCGTCGAGGCTCTCGACGGTCACCAGCACGTGCATCACCCCGGGGGAGAGCGTGAACGTGCAGTCCAGGGACGAGCCGGGCACGGCGGACACCAGCAGCAGGGCACATGCCTCATCGACGGCGATCCGCAGGTCCTCGATGTCATCGAGGGTGAAGTCGAGCCGGGCCGCGAGGGACGCGGTCGCGGTCCGCAGCACGGTGAGATACGCGCTGGCCGCCGGCAGGGTGAGCGCGACGACGTCGCGCAGGCCGCCGGAATGGGCGGTGTGGCTGTCGATGGTGTCGGAGTTCTCCGCGCCGCCGGTCGAAGGCGTCGGATCCACGTTCCTACCCCCAAAGAGCCTGCGTCGTGCGAGGAGGTTCCCTCGCGGGTTCGGCCGAAGCCGGACGGACGTTGATGTTGCGGATGACGGCCTTCCCCGCTGCCGACGCCGTCAAGCCTGTCCCCGTCAGGCGTGACGTCCCTCATGCCCGCCGGGGAGCTCGTCGTCAGCGGCCGGTCGTTGCCACCGCCTCCACCGTACCCAGCCGCCCGTGGGTACCGCAGGTCGGGTGATCGAAAGACGCCGGGAAGGGCACAGTCGCCGGAATCCCGGCCACCGCCGCAGCCGTGCCCGAGCTGTCGCGGGGCCGTGCCGAGGCTCAGGCCGGATGCTGGGGCGCGGTGCCGGGGCACGGGCTGGCGTGGGCCGCGAGACCGGCCAGCGCCGCGCCATCGGCCCGCCAGGTCGTCCAGCCGGTCATCGGCCGCGCGGCGATCGCCCGGTAGAACTCCTGCGCCGGGGTGTTCCAGTCGAGCACGGCCCATTCCAGCCGGCGGTGGCCCTGTTCGACGCCGATCGCGGCCAGCGCCGCGAGCAGGTCCCGGCCGTGGCCGGCCCGCCGGTGCTCGGGCTGGACAAACAGGTCGACCAGATACATCCCGGTCTGCCCGGTCCAGGTGGAGAAGGTGGGATGCCAGATCGCGAAGCCCACCACCGGCGGCGCCTCGGCTACCGCACCCGGGGTGTCCGCGCCGGGCGGCACCGCCGGATCGTGCCCCCCGGCCGGGGCCGGCGCCGCGGTGGCGACCAGGCAGTGGGCGCTCGGGTCGGGGCCGAACAGGGCGGTGTCCAGGTCCTCGGCGGTCATCGCGACCGCGTCGGGCTCCCGTTCGTAGGCGGCGAGCTCGCGGATGAGGGTCAGGACGATCTCGACGTCCCCCGGGCCGGCCACCCGGATCACGGCGCGCCACCCGCCGGCGCGCCGAGGGCCCGCAGCGTGGCGTAGAGGGCCTGGCAGTCGCGGTAAGAGGGCAGCAGGCCGGCCGACTCGGCCTCCTTGAGGGTCGGGGCCACCGCGTCCTTGTCAGACAGCAGCGGGGTCAGCTCCTCGGGCCACGGCAGCGCCAGGTCGGGGTCGAGCGGGTTGACGCCGTGCTCGCGCCCCGGCGTGAACGGCGTGGAGCACAGGTACGAGACCGCCGCGTCGTCCGTGAGGGCCATGAACGCGTGCCCCAGACCCTCCGCGACGTAGAGCCCGCGGCGGTCGACGTCGTCGAGGACGACCGCCGCGAAGGTGCCGAAGGTCGGCGAGCCGGTGCGGATGTCCACCACGCAGTCCAGCACCCGACCGCGCACGCAGGTCACGTACTTCGCCTGGCTCGGGGGAACCTCCGAGTAGTGCACGCCGCGTAGCGTGCCGCCCCGGCTGATGCTGTGGTTGGCCTGCGAGAGCGTGAGCGGATGCCCGACCGCCTCGCTCAGCGCGTCGGAGCGGAACCACTCCAGGAAGGTTCCGCGGCTGTCGGAGTGCTGACGCGGGGTGAACACCCAGGCGTCCGGGACCGATAGTGCGCTGATCTCCACGCGTGCGACGGTACCGGTTCGCCTGGGCGTCACCCAGCAGGCTGGACCGTCCCACCGGCACTGTTGGCGTGCAGGTGTGGCTCCTGCCGCGCGTTGGCCGCCGCGATGGGTCCGCGCCGCAAAAGGTCACGCAAAGTAGCTACTTGTGTGGGCCTCGCGGCACCTTGGTCTCAGAGCACCTTGGTCTCAGAGCACCTTGGCGAGGAAGGCGCGGGTGCGTTCGTGCGCCGGCGCGGTGAGCAGGGTCGCGGGCGGGCCCGTCTCGATGACCGTGCCGGCGTCCATGAACACCACGGTGTCGGCGGCCTGCCGGGCGAAGCCGAGCTCGTGGGTGACAACGATCATCGTCATGCCCTCCTCGGCGAGCTGGCGCATGATCTCCAGGACCTCGCCGACCAGCTCCGGGTCGAGCGCCGACGTCGGCTCGTCGAACAGCATCAGCTTCGGGCGCATCGCCAGTGCCCGGGCGATCGCGATCCGCTGCTGCTGGCCGCCGGACAGCTGCGCGGGATAGGCACCGGCGCGGTCGGCCAGACCCACCCGGGCCAGCAGTTCCTCCGCCTGGCGCACCGCGTCGGCGCGCCGCTCGCCGCGCACCCGCAGCGGCGCCTCGATGATGTTCTCCAGGGCGGTCAGGTGGGGGAAGAGGTTGAACCGCTGGAACACCATGCCGATCTCGCGCCGCTTGCGGGCGATCTCGCGGGGCCGCAGCTCGTGGATGCGCCCGCCGTGCTCCCGGTAGCCGACCAGCTCGCCGTCGACCGCGAGGCGCCCGCCGCTG
Source organism: Frankia sp. AgKG'84/4 (assembly GCF_023242965.2). Lineage (GTDB taxonomy): Bacteria > Actinomycetota > Actinomycetes > Frankiales > Frankiaceae > Frankia. The sequence continues at coordinate 10,184 of NZ_JALKFU020000096.1, read as the reverse complement.
ATCCGCTCCAGGTGGTTCACGCACCGCAGGAAGGTCGTCTTGCCGGAGCCGGACGGCCCGATGAGGCAGGTGACCTCGCCCGGCGCCACGGTCAGGCTGACGTCGCGCAGGGCGACATGGTGACCGAACGACTTGCGCACCCGCTCCGCGCGGACCATCGGCTCCACCGCCGTGGTCATCGTGCCGCCTCCGTCCGCCGTGCTCTGGTGTTCCCCGGCGCGACGCCGCGGGCGTAGCGCCGTTCGAGCTGGTACTGGCCGGCGGTCAGCACCGAGGTCATCGCCAGGTACCACAGCGCCGCGACGATCAGCAGTGGCACGGTCTGGTAGTTACGGGCGTAGATCAGCCGAGTGGCGTTCAGCAGCTCGGTGTAGGAGATCACGCTGACCAGCGAGGTCGTCTTGAGCATCGAGATGGTCTCGTTGCCGGTGGGCGGGATGATCGTCCGCATCGCCTGGGGCAGCACCACGCGGCGCAGCGTCAGCGCCCGGCCCATCCCGAGGGCTGCGGCGGCCTCGCTCTGGCCGGAGTCGACCCCGTTGATCCCGGCCCGCACGATCTCCGCCATGTACGCCGCCTCGTTGAGGCCAAGCCCCAGCACCGCCGCCGCGAACAGCGGCACCACGTGGTTCGCGTCCCCCGACACGAAGCTCGGCCCGAACGGGACGCCCAGCGACAGCCGGGGGTACAGCGCGCCGACGAAGCTCCAGAACAGCAGCTGGACCAGCAGCGGCGTGCCGCGGAAGAACCACACGTACACCCAGGCGGCGCCGGCCACGACCGGGTTCGCCGACATCCGCATGATCGCCAGGCCGATCCCGCCGGCGACGCCGATCGCCATCGCGATCGCGGTCAGATAGACCGTGGCCCACAGGCCGCGCAGCACCGGCTCCGCGAACAGGTAGTCCCCGACGGTGCCCCACTGGAAGTTCGGGTTGGTGACGAGGGAGTGGGCGGCCATCGCGGCCAGCACGAGAACGACCGCGGCCGCCACCCACCGCCCGGGATGGCGCAGCGGCACCGCCTCGATGTCACCGGCCTTGATGTCACCGGCCTCGATGTCACCGGCCTTGATGTCACCGTGCCCGCCCGACGCCACCGCGGGTGCGATGGCGTCGGGCGAGCCCCCCTCCGGAGATTTCATGCGGTGGCGCCGTTGATCTTCGGCTCGGTGATGGCTCCGTCGGCGATGCCCCACCTGTCGAGGATCTGGCGGTAGGTGCCATCCTTGATCAACTTCTGTAGTGCGCCCCGCAGCGGCGTGGTCAGGCCCGCGTTCTTCGGCACGGCGATGCCGTAGGGCGCGGTCCCGTAGGCCGTGCCGACCGTCACGATCCGCCCGCCCGAGAGCTTCGCCTGGTAGTCGGCGACCGGGGAGTCGGCCATCGACAGATCGGCTCGGCCCGACGTCAGCGCCAGGTTCGCGGCGTTCTGGTCGTCGTAGTTCTGCACGGAGACGGGCGCTCTGCCCGCCGCGGTGCAGCGACCGCTCTGGTCACTCGCGTCGGTCTGCTGGGTGGTGCCGCTCTCCACGGACACCGAGTGCCCGCACAGATCGCCGAGCGCCGAGACCTTCACTCCACCCTGGCCGCGGGTCATGAAAGACGTCCCGGCAGAGTAGTAGGTCACGAAGTCGACCTGGGCCTCCCGCTCTTTGGTGTCGGTGAACGACGACATGCCGACGTCGTATCGACCGGCGGCCAGGCCCGGCAGGATCGAGTCGAACGTGGCCTGGCTGAACTGGACCCGCAGGCCCAGGACGCCGCCGAGCGCCCTCCCCAGGTCGATATCCATTCCGGTGATGCTTTTGCCATCCGTGGCCAAGAACTCGTTCGGTGCGTAGGAGGGGTCGGTGGCGACGGTCAGGGTGCCCGCGTCGCGCACCTTCTGGGGGAGCTGACCTGCGAGGACGCTGTCGGTGGCGGGGGCCTGGGTGCTCGCGGAGGGTGAGTCCGACCCGCTGCTGCCGCACGCAGCGGTGATCGTCGCGAGGGCGGCCGCGGCGACAAGTGTGGATATCCTCGATCTATGACGAATGACGCCGACGTGCACGGATGACCTCCAGGTCGGGATGAAGCGCGGGGTGCCGGAGACAGGTTCCGATCTGCACCCAAGCCCCGTCATGTGACACCCCGGCTACGCTCGTACACCTGATTCGTGTCCGCGTGTTCCGTCTGTGTTGCGAGGATGTTCGATCGTGGTTCGCCGCGAGCGAAGCTTCCCCGCGAACCGCACCGGCCAGCCGTGCCATATTGGATGTACCCCGGGCACCCCCGGGCTTCGCGCCCTGCCCCACACGACGGGGCGGGACCGCTCAGGCTCGCCCTCCCGCGGACCACGGCACGCGCACGGAGGGCGGGCACCTTGTAGCCGCCGCCCTGGTGGGACCACGACCGCCCCAGCGGATCCACCGTCGGCTTGTCCGAGGAGCAACCTGCGTGTCCGCAACCACTGACCACACGACTATCGACTCCACCGCCGCGACCGATCTCGCCGCGGTCAGCCCGCGGCCCTCCGACGACGACCCGGCCTTCGCCCTGCACCGCGGCGGCAAGATCGGTATCGCGCTGACCGTCGCGCTGGAGACCCGCGAGGACCTCTCGCTCGCCTACACCCCCGGCGTTGCCCGGGTGTGCACGGCGATCGCCGAGACGCCGGCCCTCGCCGACGACTACACCTGGCGGTCCAACGTCGTCGCCGTCGTCACCGACGGCACGGCGGTGCTCGGCCTCGGTGACATCGGCCCCGCCGCCTCGCTACCGGTGATGGAGGGCAAGGCGGCGCTGTTCAAGCAGTTCGGTGGGGTCGACGCGGTGCCGCTCGCCCTCGACGCCACCGACGTCGAGGAGATCGTCGACACTGTCGCGCGGCTCGCTCCCAGCTTCGGCGGGATCAACCTGGAGGACATCTCCGCACCCCGCTGCTTCGCGATCGAGCGGCTGCTGCAGGAGCGGGTGGACATCCCCGTCTTCCACGACGACCAGCACGGCACCGCGATCGTGGCGCTGGCCGCGTTGGAGAACGCCGCCAAGCTGACCGGTCGCACCCTCGGTGATCTGCGCGCCGTCGTGTCCGGCGCGGGTGCGGCCGGCGTCGCCGTCACCCGGATCCTGCTCGCCGCCGGCATCGGCGACATCGCCGTCGGCGACAGCCGCGGCATCATCTACGCCGGCCGGGACAACCTGACCACGGTCAAGGCCGCCCTCGCCGCCGAGACGAATCGCGCCGGCCTCACCGGCTCGATCAACGACGCGCTGCGCGGCGCCGACGTGTTCCTCGGCCTGTCCGCCGGCAAGGTGCCGGAGGAGGCCGTCGCCTCCATGGCCCCCGAGGCGATCATCTTCGCGATGGCGAACCCGGACCCCGAGGTCGACCCGGAGATCGCGCACAAGTACGCCCGGATCGTCGCCACCGGCCGCAGCGACTACCCGAACCAGATCAACAACGTGCTGGCGTTCCCGGGCGTGTTCCGCGGCGCCCTCGACGTGCGGGCGAGCCGGGTGACGGAGGGCATGAAGCTCGCCGCCGCCGACGCGCTCGCCGCCGTGATCGCCGACGAGCTCACCGAGGACCACATCATCCCGAGCGTGTTCGACAAGCGGGTCGGGCCGGCTGTCTCCGCGGCCGTCGCGGCGGCCGCGCGGGCCGACGGGGTCGCCCGCCGCTGAGCCCGCGCAGCCTCCTTCCACCCCAGGGTGATCGGCGTCGGGGCCCCGAAGTGCCTGGCACTGCGGGGCCCCGCGGCGTCTGCCGGGCCTTCTGTGGTGCTGGGCCTTCTGTGGTGCTGGGCCTGGTGTGGTGCCGGGGCTGGTGTGGTGCCGGGGCTGGTGTGGTGCCGGGGCCGGGCGGTCAGACCCGGCCGCACCCGGCGCAGGGCCGGTTCTCCACGGCGTCCACGAGCGGGCGCAGCGCCCCGCAACCCTGGTAGGAGCAGCAGACGAAGTCCGCCGGCTGCACGGTGATGACCGGGGTGCCGTCGACGATGACCGTGGCAGGCGGCTCCGGGGTGGGGAGGGGCCGTCGGCGTCGCCAGCCCAGCCGGTGCCGCGATGCGCGGCGCTCGGGCGTCCCCGCGTCCGCGTCCTCCGGGCGGGTCACCACGATCCGTCCGGGGCGTCGGCAGCGCTCGTCGTTCCCACGGCGATGAGTTCAGCACACCGGTCCCGCCGATGCGCGGGACGGGGCGGCTGATCCCCCTTCGCCGGGTTTCGCGGGAGCCCCGGTCCCGGCCGCCTCCATCGCGGTCGTTCGCGCCCGGACAACCCCGGTCGTAGGTTCGGGACGTGCTCGCCGCCGCCGCCGTCGCCCTGCATCCGGACGCGCCCCTGGACGGCCTCGCCGTCGGGGAACAGCCCGAGCCCGCGCCGCCCGACGGCTGGGTCACCGTCGACGTGCGGGCGGCTTCGCTGAATCATCACGATCTGTTCAGCCTCCGTGGGGTTGGCCTGCCGGCCGAGCGCCTCCCGATGATCCTCGGCTGCGACGCCGCCGGCGTCACGGCCGACGGGCAGGAGGTCGTCGTGCACGCCGTCATCGGGGATCCGGTGGCCGGTGGCGGGGACGAGACGCTGGATCCGCGCCGGACCCTGCTGTCCGAGCTGCACCCGGGCACGCTCGCCGAACGGGTCGCGGTGCCGCGGCGCAACCTCGTCCCGAAACCGCCGGAGCTGTCCTGGGCGGAGGCGGCCTGCCTGCCGACCGCCTGGCTGACCGCGTACCGGATGGTGGTGACCCGCTCCGGCCTGCCCGCGGGCGGCGGCACCGTGCTCGTCCAGGGCGCGGGCGGCGGGGTGGCGACGGCCGCGCTGCTGATCGCCAAGGCGGTCGGGCACACCGTGTTCGTGACCTCCCGCGACGAGGACAAGCGCCGCCGTGCGGCCGCCCTGGGTGCCGACGAGGTCGTCGAGTCCGGCGCCCGGCTGCCGACCCGGGTCGACGCCGTGATCGAGACGGTCGGGGCGGCCACCTGGGCGCACTCGCTGCGGTCGCTGCGCCCGGGTGGGCGGATCATCCTGTCCGGCGCGACCAGCGGCCCGAACCCGCCGGCCGATCTCAGCCGGATCTTCTTCCAGCAGCTGTCGGTGATCGGCTCGACGATGGGCAGTCGGGACGAGCTCGCCGCCCTGCTCGCCCTGCTGGTCCGGACGGGCATCCGCCCGCCGGTGCAGCAGGTGCGCCCGTTGGCCCAGGCGCGGGCGGCGTTCGAGCGGCTCGCCGCCGGCGACGTGTTCGGCAAACTGGTGCTCACCACCTGAGCCGGATCGGCCCGCGCCAGCGCCGCCCACCCGGACCAGGGCCGCCCGCGAGGGTGCCCTGAACCGCGCCTGGGGCGCTCAGAGGTCGGGGTCGTCGTCAGGGCGGGCGAGCCAGGTGGCCAGCCGCTCCACGGCCACCTCGAACTCCGGGTGGACATCGACGAACGCCCGCATCGCGTCGGCGAGACCCTCGAACGTGAGCGTCTCCTCGCCGCGACGGTCAGCCAGTTCCTCGATGCCGCGGTCGGTGAAGTACATCCACGCTCCTGTAGGCCGACGCCGCTCCCTGTGCCCACTGCCATGCGCCGACGACCCGGCCTCCCGGGGGAGACACCTGGGCCGCCGGCACGCGGCCGAGGTCAGTCTCCGAAGGCCGCCTCGACGAGGGCCCGCTGCTCGCGCTCGTGCACCCGCGACGAACCGGACGCCGGCGCGGCCGCGGCCCGCCGGGACACCCGCCGCAGCCGGATCCCACCGGGCAGGTACTCGGCGATGTTGAGCGCCATGTGCGGGTAGGCACCCTGGTTCGCCGGCTCCTCCTGGACCCAGACGACGTCGGTGACGTTCGGGTAGCGTTCCAGCACCGCGGCCAGCTCCGGCCCGGGCGTCGGGTAGAGCTGCTCGACCCGCAGCAGCGCGCACCGTCCCTCGGCGTCCAGCTTGTCGCGCGAGGCGGCCAGGTCGTAGTAGACCTTGCCGGCGGAGAGCAGCACCCGGCGCACGTTCGCCGGGTTGGTCACGGCCGCGTCGTCGATCACCGGCTGCCAGCTGCCGCCGGTGAGTTCCTCGACCGTCGAGGTTGCCGCCTTCAGCCGCAGCATCGACTTCGGCGTGAACACGACCAGCGGGCGCCGCACCGGGGAGAGGGTCTGACGGCGCAGCAGGTGGAAGTAGCTGGCCGGGGACGACGGCGCCGACACCGTCATGTTGTTCTCCGCGCACAGCGACAGGAACCGTTCGATGCGCGCGGAGGAGTGGTCCGGACCCTGGCCCTCGTAGCCGTGCGGCAGGAGCAGGGCCAGCGAGGAGCGCTGTCCCCACTTCGCCTCGCCGGCGGAGATGAACTCGTCGATGATCGACTGGGCGCCGTTGGTGAAGTCACCGAACTGCGCCTCCCACAGGACCAGCATGTCCGAGCGGGCGACCGCGTAGCCGTACTCGAAGCCCATCGCCGCGAACTCGCTGAGCAGCGAGTCGTAGACGTAGAAGGTGCCGACGCCCTCGTTGTTCTCGGTGCCGTCCAGCCCGTGGCGCAGCGTCCGCAGCGGGGTGTGGTCCTCGGCGGTGTGCCGGTCGACGAGCACGGCGTGGCGCTGGCCGAACGTGCCGCGGCGGCTGTCCTGGCCGGTGAGGCGCACGGAGCGGCCATCGAGCAGCAGCGTGCCGAACGCGAGGGTTTCGGCCAGCGCCCAGTCGATCGCGCCGGTCTCCACCATCTGCGCGCGCCGCTCGATCTGCGGGCGCAGGCGCGGGTGCGGGGTGAAGCCGTCAGGCAGGTTCACCTGGGTGTCGATGACCCGCTTGACCGCCTCCGGGGTGACCGCGGTGCTGACCGCGGCGGCCGCGGCGGCCTCCTCCGGGGTCGTGACGATCCGCGGCTGCGGGGCGGTGCCGGCCGGCGAGGTGTCGCGTGTCTGGGCGAACGCCTTCTCCAGCTCCGCGCGGTAGGACTTCATCGCCTGCTCGGCTTCCTCGCGGGTGATGTCCCCGCGGCCGATCAGCGCCTCGGTGTAGAGCTTGCGCACCGAGCGCTTGCTGGCGATCGTGTCGTACATCAGCGGCTGGGTGAACGACGGCTCGTCCATCTCGTTGTGGCCGCGGCGCCGATAGCAGACCAGGTCGATCACGACGTCCTTGTGGAACGCCTGGCGGTACTCGAACGCCAGCGCCGCCACCCGCACGCACGCCTCCGGGTCGTCCCCGTTGACGTGGAAGATCGGCGCCTGCACCATCCGGGCGACGTCGGTGGCATACACCGACGAGCGGCTCGATTCCGGCGAGGTGGTGAAGCCGACCTGGTTGTTGATGACCAGGTGGATCGTCCCGCCGGTGCGGTAGCCACGCAGCTGGGAGAGGTTCAGCGTCTCGGCGACGACGCCCTGCCCGGCGAACGCCGCGTCGCCGTGGACCAGGACCGGCAGGACGGTGAAGCCGGCGGAGCCCTTGTCCAGGATGTCCTGCTTGGCGCGCACCACGCCCTCGGTGACCGGGTCGACGGCCTCCAGGTGCGACGGGTTCGCCACCACCGAGACGCCGACCGCGCGCCCGGACCGGCCGCTGTACTCGCCCTCGGCGCCCAGGTGGTACTTGACGTCACCGGAGCCGTGCGCGGTCTGCGGGTCGAGGTGGCCCTCGAACTCGTCGAAGATCTGCCGGTAGGACTTGCCGACGATGTTGGCCAGGACGTTGAGCCGGCCGCGGTGGGCCATGCCGATGACGACCTCGTCCATGCCGGCGTCGGCCGCTCGGTCGAGCACCTCGTCGAGCGTCGGGATGGTCGACTCGGCGCCCTCCATCGAGAAGCGCCGCTGGCCGACGTACTTCGTTTGCAGGAAGGACTCGAACGCCTCCGCCGCGCCGAGGCGCTCCAGCACGTGCAGTTGCTCGGCCGGGTCGGGACGCTCTGCGGAGCGCTCGACGCGGGCCTGGATCCAGGCCCGCTCGTCGGGCTCCTGGATGTGCATGTACTCGATGCCGACCCGGCGGCAGTACGAGTCGCGCAGGACACCCATGACGTCGCGCAGCGACATCGTGCGCTGCCCGGCGAAGCCGCCGACGGCGAACTCCCGGTCGAGGTCCCACAGCGTGAGCCCGTGGCTGATGATGTCCAGGTCGGGGTGGCTGCGGATGGCGAACTCGAGCGGGTTGGTGTCGGCCATCAGGTGGCCGCGCACCCGGTAGGCATGGATCAGCTCCAGCACCCGGGCGTTGTGGTCGAGGTCGCCCTCGTGGACCACGGGCATGTCCGTGACCCAGCGGACGGGCTCGTACGGAACCCGTAGCGCCGCGAAGATCTCGTCGTAGAAGCCGTCCTCGCCCAGCAGGAGCTGGTGCATCCGGCGCAGGTACTCGCCGGACTGGGCGCCCTGGATGATCCGGTGGTCGTAGGTGCTGGTCAGGGTGATCGTCTTGGAGATCGCCAGCCGGGCCAGCGTGTTCACGGCGGCGCCGGAGTACTCGGCCGGGTACTCCATCGCGCCGACGCCGATGATCGTGCCCTGGCCCTGCATCAGGCGGGGCACCGAGTGCACCGTGCCGATGCCGCCGGGGTTGGTGAGGCTGATGGTGACGTCGCTGAAGTCGTCGGCGGTCAGCTTGTTCGCCCGGGCCCGGCGCACGATGTCCTCGTAGGCGACCCAGAACTCGCGGAAGTCGAGGGTGTCCGCCTTCTTCACCGAGGCGACGACGAGCTGGCGGCCCTTGGGGGTGACCAGGTCGATCGCGAGACCCAGGTTGACGTGCTCCGGCTGGACGACCGCGGGCTTGCCGTTCACCTCGGTGTAGGAGGCGTTCATCGCCGGGTTGGCGGCGACGGCCCTGACCATCGCGTAGCCGATGACGTGGGTGAACGACACCTTGCCGCCGCTGGAGCGGGCCAGGTGGCGGTTGATCACGATGCGGTTGTCCGCGAGCAGCTTCGCCGGGAACGCCCGGACCGACGTGGCGGTCGGGACGTGCAGCGAGGACTCCATGTTGGTGACCACCCGGGCCGCCGCGCCGCGCAGCGGGGTGACGACCGAGCCCCCGGCGGGCTCCTTTGCCGCTGGCGCCGCCGGCTGCTTCGGGGCGCTGGGCGCCTTCGCTGCCGGCTGGGGCGCGGCGGGCTGCTGCGGGGCTGCGGGGGCCGCTACCGCGGCGGGCTTCGCGCGGGCGGCGGGCGCCTCCGGTGCCGGGCTGGCAGCCGCGGCGGCGGGCTGCGGCGGCGTGGCCGATGCGCTGTGCGTCGTCTCACTCGCGGGAGACGCCCCGTTCGGGGCCCCGTCGGCGCCCAGGGGCATGCTCGGGTGGTAGTCGGAGAGGAACTCCCGCCACTCCGGCGACACACTTTGCGGATCTTCGAGAAACTGCTGATAGATCTCGAAGACCAGCCATTCGTTGGGTCCGAAGTCAGGTCCGGACGCAGGAACCGTCGGTGCTGTCACGGGGCCAATCGCCTCTATCCACGGTCTCACTACACGGCCTCCGAAAGGCCCTTCTGCCACCGTCTGACCAGGCTACCCGCTCCCGTCTCCGGCAGCGGAACCGGTCCCGCCCGGTCGGACAACCCGGCATGGGCGACGGGGTCGATGTGGCTGCGGCGCGAGGCCGGAGCGCCTCTGGGTGGCGGTCCGGATGCCGGGTGTGGTCGCCGAAGATCGGGCGGTTTTCATCACAAAATGGGCCTTTCGTCCGTGATTCCCTGATGGGAACACGGCCTGGTCGCCATCGGTTAAAGTGGAGAAGCGCCGGTCCGTATCATGGCCCCCGGACCCATTAAAAGTCGCTTCGTGCGACCTACGCCCGTGAGGCGACCTGGCGGGCCGGCGCTCACATCTCTGCTGCCTCCCTTGGCGTGCGCGGCAGGTTATTGCGGCATGGTGCCCGCCGAGCCGAAATGGTTCCACCCGCCGGTGCCGCGGTATGGCTGTCCGGCCACACTCACCCCGGCGCCGGCCAGGACAGTGCCGATGCGCACACAGCCCGCCGGCGGCGTCACACCGGCCGGCAGGCAGGCGACGAGCGCATGGTCCTCACCACCGGTGAGCACCCAGTCCAGCGGGTCGGCCCCCAGCGCGGCGGCGGCCGACCGCAGCGCCCCGCTGATCTCGATGGCGTCCGGGTCCAGGTCGATCCGGACGCCGGACGCGGCGCAGATGTGCCCCAGGTCCTGCACCAGGCCGTCCGAGACGTCGCACATGGCGCGCGCGCCGACGGCGGCGAGCGCGGGAC
>NZ_JALKFU020001117.1 GCF_023242965.2 Frankia sp. AgKG'84/4 | reverse complement strand
GCCTCGCGATGCCCCGCGCCCGCGTCGAAGCAGCCGTGTCCCAACGCGCCGACCCCACCGGGCTGCCCGTCGGCGACCGGACGCTCGCATTCGGCCCGTCGGGCGTCGACGACGTGGAGCTGCGGCTCATCGCCCATCCCGGCGCGCCGGCCCGCCCGGTGCAGAAGGGCGCGTCCGGGGGGGAGCTGTCCCGGGTGATGCTCGCGATCGAGGTTGTCCTCGCCGCCGCCGACACCGGCTCGACGATGGTCTTCGACGAGGTCGATGCCGGCGTCGGCGGCCGGGCCGCCGTCGAGATCGGCCGGCGCCTCGCCCGCCTCGCCCGTACCCACCAGGTCATCTGCATCACCCACCTGCCACAGGTCGCCGCGTTCGCCGACCGCCACCTGGTGGTGCACAAGGCCGATGACGGTTCGGTGACCCGCAGCGGCGTCGTCACCCTCGACGACGCGGGCAGGGTCCGCGAACTGTCCCGGATGCTCGCCGGCCAGGAGGACAGCACCCTCGCCCGCGGCCACGCCGAGGAACTCCTTGCCGCCGCCGCCGCGGACAAGGCCCGCGTCTGACCCGACGCCGCGCCCGGTGCTACCCGCCGGCCCCCGAGGTCGACGGCGCGGGCTGATGTGTGGTAGGCGCGGCCGCCCGGGTCGGCTCCGCGTCGGTGGCGGCTCGGCCGCGTGCCAGCGCCAGCGCCAGCGGCAGCGGCGAGGCGAGCATCAGCACACCGGCCGCCGCGATCGCCGCGCGCGGGCCCGCGGCCGCGGCGAACGCTCCCCACAGCGCAGTGAGTGCGGCCACCGTCACCTTCACGCCGACCGACCAGGCGGCCAGGGTGCGGGCCACCTGGTGCGTCCCGGTGCGTTCGAGGCGGTAGGTGACCAGCACCGGGTTGAACGTCGCCGCGCAGGTCACCACACCCAGCTGGGCGCACATGACGAGCAGCAGACCACCCGCGCCGGGCCGGACGAACGCCAGCGGTAGCAGCCAGCACGACCGTGCGGTGCCGGCGACCCGCAGCACCCGCAGCGAGCCGTGCCGCGCGACGAGGGGACGGGCCAGCCTGGAACCGACCAGACCCCCGACGCAGGGTGCCGAGAAGGCCAGCCCGTACTGCCACGGCGCGAAGCCGAGATCGCCGAGCATCAGCACGGCGATGACCGGCGCGGTCGCCATGATCAGACCGTTGACCAGGGCCACGTTCACGAACAGCGGCCGCAGCTGGGGGTGGGTCAGCAGGTGGCGCCAGCCCTCGGTCAGTTCCCCGCCGCGCGGTCGCGGTGCCGGTGGCGCCACCTGGTGTGGCGCCACC
>NZ_JALKFU020001116.1 GCF_023242965.2 Frankia sp. AgKG'84/4 | reverse complement strand
GGGGGGGGGGGGGGCGGGCGGCCGCCCCCCCGGCCCCCGCCGCCGCCCCGCCCCCCCCGGCCCCCGCGGCGGCCCCGCCCACGACCGGACCGTCGCGTTCGACGGTGCGGTCCGCGACCGCGGCGCCCGCAGCCTCGCCGGCGGGTGCCCCCGGTCCCGGATCGGCCGCCCACGTGCCCGCCACCCACGGCGACGCCGGCGCGACGGGCATGGCGGACGCGACGGGTATGGCGGGTATGGCAGGCGTGGCGGGTATGGCAGGCATGGCGGGCGGGGGGAGTGTCGCCGCGGGCCAGCTTGACCTCGTCGGCGACGGGCTGAGCGCCGACTCCGACGGCGTGGGGCTCGTCCTGGCCCCGACGACGCTCACCGCGCACCAGGCCAGCGTCGTCCATCTTCAGGTGCGCGGCGCCGATGACCAGCCGATCACCCGGTTCGCCACCGTCGCGGACGAGCCGATGCACCTGTATCTGATCCGGTCCGACCTGACCGGTTTCCAGCATCTGCACCCGATCATGGCGGCCGACGGCACCTGGACGGTCAGCCTGCCCGCCACCCCGGCCGGCTTCTACCGCGCCTACGCCTCGTTCACGACCGCCGTGCGGGGCCGCGACACCCCGCTGGTGCTCAGCCAGCCGATCACGGTGCCCGGCGCCGCGGTGGCCGTCGCGCTGCCACCGCCGGCGGCGAGGACCACGGTCGATGGCTACACCCTGACCGTCGCCACCCCGCGCGGCCCGCTGACCGCGGGGACGGCCGGCACGCTCACCGTGACCGTGACCCGGGGCGGGCGGCCGGTGACCGACCTGCGCCCGTACCTGTCCAGCCTCGCCCACGTCAGCGCCTTCCACGAGCGTGACCTCGCCTTCACCCACCTGCACCCGGTCCCCACGTCGACCACCGGCGCCGCCGGCCCGACGCTCACGTTCACCGCGGAGCTGCCGCGTCCGGGTGCGTGGCGGACGTTCGTCCAGTTCCGCACCGCCTCCGGCCTGCACACCGCCGCGATCACCCTCACCGCCGCCGGCCCCGCCCGCTGAGCCGACGGCCGCAACGGCCGGCGGGTGCCGGGCGACTCCTCCGACGTGGCAAGGCGTGGGCCGTGTGCCCGCACCGGACGCAGCAGAATGCTGCCTGGACGAGACGGTTCGCTTCCTCGCGGTGGAAAGCAGGGGCAGCATGTGGCACGACCCGGGCCCGATTCCGCTGTCGCCTGCAGGCGACAGTCCCCTTGGGAGCAGCTGATGGGCGCACGGCGGTTCTCCGACGGCGGACGGCGCGGCGGGCGTGGGCGCGGGCACCGGCCGATGGG
>NZ_JALKFU020001115.1 GCF_023242965.2 Frankia sp. AgKG'84/4 | reverse complement strand
GGCCGGTGGCGGCCAGCGCCGGCCCGGTGGCAGCGGCCGATACGGCGAGGGAGGCGGCGGTGAGGGGGGCGGCGGTGAGGGGGGCGGCGGTGAGGGGGGCGGCGGTGAGGGGGGCGGCGAGACCCGCGAATACCTGGCGGCGGTCCACGGTTCCTCCAACCCACCGGACAGCGACCGTCGCCGCGCGCGGGCGCCCCGTCAGCCAAGCGGGCGCAGGTGGCGGCCAGGGAGACCGTGCCTTACCCACTGTGGTCCCCAGGCCGACCACTGGGTGAACGTCAGGAGGCACTCGCCCGCGCGAGTCCAGAGCAGCTGCGGGTATCGTCACCCAACACGGTCATCTCGTGGCCGACCGCGGTGCTCGGTCCGCCGCGGTCCGGGGAGACCGGTGGCGGGAAGGTGCACATGACGCTCGGCGGCCCCCTCTACGCGTTCTACACCCGGCGGCTGCGCCGCGCGGTCATGACCGGCCCGCTGCCCACCCACGTCGGCCTGGTCATGGACGGCAACCGCCGGTGGGCCCGCGAGATGGGCATGGCGAACCCCAGCCTCGGCCACCGCTACGGCGCGGAGCACGCCGAGGACGTGCTGTCCTGGTGCGAGGCGGTCGGCATCCGCCACGTCACCGTGTTCGTCTGCTCCACGGAGAACCTCCAGCGCCGCGACGACGCCGAGGTCGCGTTCCTGATGGGCGTCATCGAGCAGGTCGTCTCCGACCGGCTCGCCCGGCCCGACGCCCGCTGGCAGGTCCACCTCGCCGGCATGCTCGACGTGCTGCCCGACTCGACGGCCCGGGTCCTCAAGAACGCCGTCGAGACGACCCGGGACTGCGCGACCGGCTTCCACGTCACCCTCGCCGTCGGCTACGGCGGGCGCCAGGAGGTCATCGAGGCGCTGCGCGAACACCTGCACGAACGTGCCGAGGCGGGCGACTCCCTCGCCGACGTCGCCGCCTCGCTGACGATGGACGACATCGCCCGTCACCTCTACACCGCCGGCCAGCCCGACCCGGACCTGGTGATCCGCACCTCCGGCGAACAGCGGATGTCGAACTTCCTGCTGTGGCAGAGTGCCTATTCGGAGCTGTACTTCTGCGAGGCGTACTGGCCGGCGTTCCGGGAGATCGACTTCCTGCGGGCGCTGCGTAGCTTCGCCGCCCGCGAACGACGCCACGGCAGCTAGCTGGCGGGACCGACGCGAGCCGGCGGGTTTCCCGCGGCTCGCCTCCTCGCCTCCTCGCCTGCTCGCCTGCTCGCCGATCTACCTACAGCGGCCCCACGGCCGACACCTGACCCGAGAACACCCCGATCCG
>NZ_JALKFU020001114.1 GCF_023242965.2 Frankia sp. AgKG'84/4 | reverse complement strand
GGCGGCGTTCTGCAGGGCGGAGCGGGTGACCTTGGCGGGGTCGATGATGCCGGTGGCGATGAGGTCGACGTACTCGCCGGTCGCGGCGTTGAGGCCGTGTCCGGTGGGCAGGTGACGGACCTTGTCGACGACGACGCCACCCTCGAGACCGCTGTTGAAGGCGATCTGCTTGATCGGGGCTTCGAGCGCGAGGCGCACGATGTTCGCGCCGGTGGCCTCGTCACCGGAGAGGTCGAGCTTCTCGAACGCGGTGATCGACGCCTGGAGCAGCGCGACGCCACCACCCGCGACGATGCCTTCCTCGACGGCGGCCTTCGCGTTGGACACCGCGTCCTCGATGCGGTGCTTCTTCTCCTTCAGCTCCACCTCGGTCGCCGCACCGACCTTGATGACGGCGACACCACCGGCGAGCTTCGCGAGACGCTCCTGGAGCTTCTCCCGGTCATAGTCCGAGTCGGACTTCTCGATCTCGTTACGGATCTGCGAGACCCGCCCCGCGATCTGGTCCGGGTCACCCGAACCCTCGACGACCGTCGTCTCGTCCTTCGTCACGACGATCTTCCGGGCGCGGCCCAGGAGGTCCAGCGACGTCGACTCAAGCTTGAGACCGACGTCCTCGGAGATCACCTGACCACCGGTGAGGATCGCGATGTCACCCAGGATCGCCTTACGACGGTCCCCGAAGCCGGGGGCCTTCACCGCGACGCTCTTGAACGTCCCACGGATCTTGTTCACGACCAGGGTCGCCAGCGCCTCACCCTCGACATCCTCCGAGAGGATGACCAGCGGCTTCGAGGTCTGCATGACCTTCTCCAGCAGCGGAAGAAGGTCCTTCACCGCGGCGATCTTGCTGTTGACGATCAGGATGTACGGGTCATCAAGAACCGCTTCCTGACGATCCGCGTCGGTCACGAAGTACGGCGAGATGTAACCCTTGTCGAACCGCATACCCTCGGTGAGCTCAAGCTCCAGACCGAAGGTGTTGCTCTCCTCGACAGTGACAACGCCTTCCTTACCGACCTTGTCCAACGCCTCGGCGATGAGCCCACCGATCGCCGAGTCACCCGCGGAGATCGAGGCGGTGGAGGCGATCTGCTCCTTCGTCTCCACTTCCTTCGCCTGCTTCGAGAGCTCCTCCGAGACGCGCTCGACCGCGATCTCGATGCCCTTCTTCAGACCAAGCGGGTTCGCACCGGCCGCGACGTTACGCAGACCCTCACGGACCAGCGCCTGCGCCAGAATCGTCGCGGTCGTCGTACCATCACCCGCGACATCGTTCGTCTTCTTCGCGACTTCCTTGACGAGCTCCGCGCC
>NZ_JALKFU020001113.1 GCF_023242965.2 Frankia sp. AgKG'84/4 | reverse complement strand
ACTCCTACTCGCAGCTCACCGTCGCCTCGGTCGCCGCCGCCGGGGTCGCGACCGTGCTGGCCGTCGGCACCACCGTGCTGTCCTGGCGGGCGCTGCTCGCCGGGCTCGGCGCGCGGCTGCCGCTGCGGGCGGCCGTGCGGATCTTCTTCGTCGGTCAGATCGGCAAGTACATCCCCGGGAGCGTGTGGCCGGTCCTCGCGCAGATGGAGCTGTCCCGCGACTACGGGGTGTCCCGGCCGAAGGCGGCGTCGGCGAGCCTCGTCGTGCTCGCCCTCGCCGTCCCCAGCGGCGGGCTCGCCGCCGCGGTGACGCTGCCGTTCGTCTCGGCGAAGGCGCTCGCCAGCTACTGGTGGGCGCTGGTAGCGGTGCCCGTCTTCGCCGTGCTGCTCTTCCCCCCGGTGCTGTCCCGGCTGCTGGCACTGGCGTTTCGGCTGCTGCGCCGCCCGCCGCTCGACGAGCCGCTCACGCTGCGCCCGATCGCGGCCGGCTCCGGCTGGCTGCTGCTCAGTTTCGGCTGGTACGGCCTGGCGACCTGGCTGCTCGTGCGCGACCTGGAACCGTCCGTCGGCGGTGCCCGACTGGCCGCCCTCTGCGTCGGCGCCTACGCGCTCGCCTGGACCGCCGGGTTCCTCGTCCTGGTGCTGCCCGCCGGTGCGGGGGTGCGCGAGGCGGTGCTGGTGCTGGCCCTGGCGCCGGCGATCGCCAGTGGCCCGGCGACCCTCGTCGCCCTGGTCGCGCGACTGCTGGCCACCCTCGCCGACCTGGTGTGGGCAGGGATCGGCGTGGCGCTGCGCGGACGCGGCGCCCTGCCGCTCGGCTCCGCCGCGACGTCGGAGGACAATGGGGCGCTATCCGCAGACGTGGGGGCACCCGGCGCCGCCGTCGCTGCCGGCAACGGGTCCACGGAGCCGGAACGAGGTACCCCCGCCCACCGGTAACGTGCCGTGGCGGAAAACGCGCATGGACGAGCCTGCGGGCGATGTCGCCCGCAGGCGGCGCGCGCAATCGTCACATGTCTGATCAAATGTGCCCGAACACCGAGGTTGCAGGCAGGATAGGCGGATGTTTCGAGGCGGCCGGCGAGCGGGCCGGACGCCGAGAGGCGGGTCGCGGCGCGAGGGAGTTACATGAACGGCCGAGCCATATGAACGGGCAGGGCAGCGAGAACCCGTCCGGTCGGCACGACGGCGGCACCCCGGTTGCCGATCCGGCGGGCTCGACCGGCCCGCAGCCCACCCGCTGGCCGTCCCCGACACCGCCGGAGAGCACCTCCGGCGCCGTCCGCCCGCCGGCCGGGCCCCGCGACCTCGCGTCGTC
>NZ_JALKFU020001112.1 GCF_023242965.2 Frankia sp. AgKG'84/4 | reverse complement strand
GCGCGGCAGGCCGGGGCGGCTCGACAGACGGCGGCGGCTCGACAGACGGCGGCGGCTCGACAGACCGGGACGGCTCGGGCGAGTCGCGGGCGCTCGGCACCGCATCGGACGCCTCGCCCGGGTGTCGGGCGCCGTCGGAGTCGACGCGAGCGCCTTGCGGCGCACCGCCAGCCGGATCTCCCCGCTCGTCCTCTGCCGCAGGGACAGACGATGGATCAGCCACGAGCACACTATGACATGAGATCGATACTTTAAGTGACAACGCGGTCCCGGCGGCCCGCCAGCGCAGGCGGCGCGCGGCATCGACACCTTCACCTTGCCTCATCCAGTGAGACGATTTTGTTACTCTGAGCACCCACTCGAGCACGGAATGCCAACTTCCGTGCCTCGGTCCACGCCGCTGACCGAGTCAGGGGGCCGAATGAAGACCGTGGTCGTCATCGTCCACTGGGGCCCGCCCGCGCCCACCGTCGACGTGGCCGAGCGGCTGGAGTCCTGCCCGTCGATCGCCCAGGTCTGTGTGGTCGCGAACGACGGCTCGCCCCGGCCGGCGGACCTGCCGACCACCACCGCGTGGCTCCTGCCGCCGCGCAACCTCGGCTTCGGCGGGGGCTTCCAGTTCGCCGTCCGGGACTACCCGGGCGCGGAGTCCTACCTGCTGGTCAACAACGACATCCGCATCGACGAGGCGACCATCCGGACCTGCCTGGACCTGCTCGCGGGCTCGAACATCGGCGTGGTCGCACCGACCCTGGTCAACGGCGACGGCCTGCAGTCCGGCTCGGCTAAGCTGAGCCCGGTCCTCACCGCGCCCCGGGCTCGGCGGCCGCCGCAGGACCGCCCGTGCGAGGCGGACTGGGTCACCGGCGCAGTGATGTTCATCAAGGCCAAGGTGCTGCGCCGGGTGCCGTTCGACGGTCGGTACTTCCTCGGCTTCGAGGACGTCGACTTCTGCTACCGGGTCCGGGAAGCCGGCTGGAGCGTCGTGCTCAGCCCGAGCCGGGCCTGGCACACCGGCGGCACCACGATCCCCCGGCGTGGCAACGCCTACTACACCGTGCGCAATCGGCTCTGGTTCACCCGGATCCGGGGCTGGCGGCTGCGCACGGCGCTGGCGGCCGCGAGTACCGCGGCGGTGGTGCTGCCCCGGACGGTGCTGCTCGACCTGGTGCGCGGGCGTGGTCTCGCGACGTCCGCGCTGGTCCGGCACGGACTGGCCGATGGCCTTGGTCGGCTGCCGCCGCCGGGTGATCCCTGGGTCGACGAGCCGCGGGCGGCCCAGTGGACCTCGTGGCGGTAGGCCGGCCGGATTCGACCCGC
>NZ_JALKFU020001111.1 GCF_023242965.2 Frankia sp. AgKG'84/4 | reverse complement strand
GCGCCGAGCGGCCCGACCCGGCCAGGCTCGCGCGCCTGGGGGCCGTCGCCGCCGCCGTCGGCGCCCCGCTGGTCAGCGAGCACGTCGCGTTCGTGCGCGCCGGCGGCTACGAGGCCGGACATCTCCTGCCCGTCCCCTACACCCGCGACGCGCTCGACGTGCTGGTCGCGAACATCCGGATCGCCCGCGCCGAACTGCCGGTGCCCCTCGCGCTGGAGAACGTCGCCGCGCTGCTGCGCTGGCCCGACGACGAGCTGGAACCCGCCGACTTCCTGGCCGAACTCGCCGAACGCAGCGGCGCGCTCCTGCTTGTCGACGTCGCGAACCTGCACGGCGACATGATCAACCATGGTGTTGATCCGGTCGAGGTGTTCGACCGGCTGCCCTGGGAGAACGTCGCCTATCTGCACGTCGCGGGCGGTGTGATGCGCGCCGGCCGCTACCACGACACCCATCTGCATTCCGTCGGCGCGCCGCAGCTGACGCTGCTCGCCGACGCCGTCGGCCGCTTCCCGCCAGGGCAGTGCGCCTATCTGCTCGAACGCGACGGTTGTTATCCGCCGGTCGAGGAGTTCCACGCCGAATGCGACCGCGTCCAGGCGGCCGCCGCGGCGGGGGCCGGGAGGATGCCATGCTCGTCACGTTGATCGTTCTCGGTGTGTTCGCGCTGGGGCTGTACCGGCTGTACCGCCGCGCCGCTGTCGGCCGGTGGCGCGCCCCCGACCGTCCTCGGGGCCAAGGGGACAGCGGCGGCGGTTGCGGCGGTTGGAGTGATGGCGGCGACGGCGGATCCGGTGGCCATGGGCATGGTGACGGTCACGGTGGTGACGGTCACGGTGGAGGGGGTCACGGTGGAGGGGGTCATGACGGTGGTGGTCATGGCTGCGGGGGAGGCGACGGCGGCGGGGGAGGCGGGTGCGGGGGAGGCGGTGACTGAACGGGCCGACCCTGGGCGCGAGGTCCCCGGGTCCGGGCGCGAGGCCCCCGAATCGGGTGATCTCGCGGGGGCGCGGGAACGGTTGGCGCGCGGGCAGTCCGCGCTCGTCGCGGCACTCGTCGCCGGCCAGACCGAGCCGGCGACATTCGACCCGCTCGGCTTCGACCTGCTCGGCTTCGACCCGGACGCGCTGGCGGCGACGCGCCGGGTGCTGCTCGGCAAACGCCGCGAGGGCGTGGCTTGCCGCTGGCCGATCCTCGCGGCCGAGCCGAACTTCGCCGCCCGGTTCCTGCGCTGGGCCGACGGACGGCCCCCGGCCGGCGCCTGGGCCGACGGTCTGGCCTTCGGCCGGGCCCACCGCGACGCGCTGTCCGAGCGGGCCCGCGT
>NZ_JALKFU020001110.1 GCF_023242965.2 Frankia sp. AgKG'84/4 | reverse complement strand
GTCGAGGCCGCGCCGATGGCCGAGCCGAGCGCCGCCCGGCTCGGCTCGGCCGCTGTGCCGTGCGGTTGCTCGGCCGCCGACCGGGTACCCGACTGCTGACAACCCGCGACGAGCAGCACGCCCATCAGCACAATCACGGCGGAGCGCAGCTGCCGCGCCGGCCTGGCCGGAGAATGCGTACTGCCGGTGGCGGGGCCGTCCGGCCTGAATGCCCTGATAGCTGCTCGACCACCTTTCTGGCCGGCTTCGGCCGGCATCCGTCCCCGGACGAAATCCGCGTCTGCCGGGGTGTTCGCCCGAAATCGTACCGGCCGGATCCGCGCTGACCTGCGGGGCCTTTAGCGGTGATGTCGGCTATGTCGTGACAGGCGGCCAGTGCTCTGATCCACGGCCAGCTCTGCGGGCGGGCCGCGTGCCCGCCGGCGGTGAACAGGCGGGAACAAAGGAGCCCAACAAGGCTACGCAGTGCGGAGAACGGAGCTCCCGAGTCGGTTTGCTGACATTCACACAGGGCGGAGGATTGTGCGTGCCTAGAGTTTCTTCGGCAGGGGGAGGTAAGGCGGCCCATTCTTTTGGGGGCGGGTGTGGTGTGTCTGGCGCGGCCCGGCGCCGCCTCCGCCTCCGCCTGCTTTCGGGCCATCCGCCGCCGATGTTGTCCTGCGCCTAACAATCGGCGCTGCCGGTCCTGGGGCGTGGCGCATCGGCCCTGGTCCCGCGGTCGCGAGCGGGCGCCAGGTCTGGCCGGACCCCTCCCGGTCCGCCCGTGAAGGGACTGCTGTCCGAGGTGCGAGCCACGGCCACCCCACCCGGATGAGTACCGATGGGCCACCGGCAGCGGCCGTCTGTCCGTCGACATGTCACCCTGTGGGGTAGCCGGTTCTCCACGGGCCGGCCATCGCCCCGCGGGGCACCTGCCCCGCGGCGGCGGAACGACGCACGCCCTCGGGCGTGCCGAGATTTGGTGGGATCGAGGAGGCGTGGCGACCTATCTGCTCGGCCTCGCGGCCGCGGTGTGTTTCGGTGTTGCCGCCGTCATCCAGCAACGGGTGGCGTTCACGGCCCCACCGGGCGACGTTCTGCGCCTGCGGCTGCTGCTGTGGCTGGTGCGACGGCCGCTGTGGGACCTGGGTGTCGCCATCGGCGGTCTGGGTAGCCTGCTGGCCGCGGCGGCGCTCACGCACGGCGCGGTCGCCCTGGTCGAGCCGCTGCAGATCTGCCAGCTTCTGTTCGCGTTACCGTTGGCCGCGCTGCTCGCCCGCCGGGTCGTGCCGCGCCGGGACTGGCTCGCCGCGGCGGCGACCGCTGCGGGGCTCGCGGTGTTCGTGGC
>NZ_JALKFU020001109.1 GCF_023242965.2 Frankia sp. AgKG'84/4 | reverse complement strand
ACCCCCGCCGGCCACAACCGCGCCGGGCCGACGATGCGCCGCCGCGCCCGCGCCTGCCTCGCCCCCCTCGCCCGGAGGACGACCTCGACGCCACCGGACCCGTTCTCGCGCCGCTGGGCCACCTGCCCGCCCTCGACGGGCTGCGCGCGTTCGCCGTGCTGGCGGTCATCGCTTACCACGCCGGCATCTCGTGGATGCCGGGGGGGCTGCTCGGCGTCGACACGTTCTTCGTGCTGTCCGGATTCCTGATCACCGGCCTGCTGATCACCGAGTACCGCAACACCCGGCGCATCGATCTGAAGACCTTCTGGATCCGCCGTTCGCGGCGGCTGATGCCGGCGCTGCTGGTGCTGCTGGTCGGCGTGGCCGCCTACGCCCGGTGGATCGCCGCGCCCGGCGACGTCGGGACGCTACGCCTGGACGCGATGTCGACGCTGCTCTACGTGGCGAACTGGCGGTTCGCACTGTCCGACCAGAGCTACTTCAACCACTTCTCGGCGCCGTCGCCGCTGCTGCACACCTGGTCGCTGTCGGTCGAGGAACAGTTCTACGTCCTGTGGCCGCTGGTGGTGTTCCTGCTGATGCGACACAGCGCGCGCACGGTGGACCGCTGGCGCATCCAGCGCCAGAAGGCCCAGTCCCTCGCCCTGTCCATCGCCGTGCTCGGCGCGGCGGCCTCCGCGGTGGTCGGCCTCGCCCTGTTGGCCAACGGGACGGATACGTCGCGGATCTACTACGGCACCGACAGCAGGTCCCAGGCGCTGCTGGTCGGGGCGGCGCTGGCGGTCTGGCGGGGCCAGCGGACGAGGCCCATCTCGGCGCGGGCGCGCTCGGTCCTCTCGGTCGTCGGCTGCCTGGCGGCGGTGGGGCTGCTGGTCATCTGGACGACGGTGAGCGGTCAGAGCCGGCCGCTGTACGCCGGTGGCTTCCTCGGGGTGGCCATCGTCGTGATGCTGCTCGTCGCGTCGATCGTGGAGGCCCCGCAGGGGCCGCTCGCGCGGGCGCTGGCCTGGGCGCCGTTCACGTTCATCGGCCGGATCTCCTACGGCCTCTACCTGTGGCACTGGCCGATCTTCCTGACCCTGACCGCCACGCGGACCGGTGCCAACGGCGTCGTCCTGCTGCTGCTGCGTCTCGCCGCCACCCTGGCCATCACCCTCGCGTCGTTCCATCTGGTGGAGAACCCGATCCGGCGGGGCCGGATCCGGCTGCCGAGGCCACGGCTGACGGTTCCCGCCGCGTTCGGCGGGGTGCTCGCGGTCCTGCTCCTGGCGACCGCCGGCACACCGGGGGGCGTGCGCACCCCGGCCCAGCTCGAGGCGCTGGCCC
>NZ_JALKFU020001108.1 GCF_023242965.2 Frankia sp. AgKG'84/4 | reverse complement strand
CGCCCGCCCCGGCCCCCGCCCCCGCCCCCGCGCCGAAACCGGCGCCGGCGCCGAGTGGCGAGGTCTGGGTCGACGTCGCCACCGGACTGTGTCTCGACGGCAACGGCAACGGCGACATGTACACGTTGGGCTGCAACGACGGTGACTATCAGCGGTGGATCATCTCGGCCAGTGGCGACGGCGTGCGGGTGCGCAGCGCGTTCACGGGACGGTGCATCGGCAGCCACGCGAACGGGTCCTCGCCGTCGGGTGCCCGATACCGGGGAACCGTGTACGCCGCCGCCTGCGACGGCGGCGCCGCGCAGGTCTGGACAAGGACGAGTGAGAGCCAGGGCTACGTCTTCCGTAACGCCGCCACCGGTGAGTGCCTCGACAGCGACGCGAGCGGCGGCCTGTACACCCAGGACTACAACGGCGGGAACTACCAGCACTGGGTGCGGCGCTGAGGGCCGCCCCGATGCCGGCGCGGCCGCAGGCCGGCGCGGTGACTGTTGCGTCCGTCCTATCAAGGTTTTGGCGTCGGTCAGTGCATTTGATGGTTTTCATCACCTAGGTTGACCGCGTTATTTGGTTAAATGATTGTTGGCGGCCCGGAAAAGGGGGCCGCGTCCGGGCATCCGCGTCCGCGAACGGCATAATGACCTGATGCAATGCGCCCGCCCGGAAATCGCACTCGGTTTCCCGGGTCTGACCGGTGGTCCCTTCCCGGACGCCGACCCTGGCGGGCCGCGCCGGACCCGGGGCGCCCGCGCGTCGGCCGGGGACGGCTGGCGCGGTGGTGCCCGGTGAACGCCGAGCGCCGGCCGGGCCGCGCGGCCGGGCCGACGATCCTGATCCAGAACCCGACCATCGTCCAACCGGTCGAGACGTCGGTCTTCCATCCCGGCCGACCCGCCTACGACCCGGTGCGGGCCGCCGCGGAGTCCGCGGCCGTGCGGGCGGCGCTCCTCCAGCTCGGCGCCGTCCCGCGCTCGCCCTCGGAGATCCTCACCGCGCTGCCCCGCGAGGTGCTGCTCGAACTCGCCGTGCGGGCGGTGAGCGCCGACGACGACGCGCGGCTGCTCGCCGCCCGGGAGGCCCTGCGGGACTGGTCGGTGCCGGCGCTGGCCCCCGTCGTGCTGCACCAGCCGCGGCTGCTGCTCGAACCCGGCGCCGGGGGCGGCGTCATCGGCCTCGACGTCGCCCCGGACGAAAGCTACGCGCTGCGCCCGCTGACCGGCCTGATGTTCCCCCGCGACCACTATGCCGATCTCGGTGGGGCGGTCGCCGTCGGCCGGCTGCGCCGCCGCGAGCGGGCCCGCGAGACGATCGTGATGGCCGCGATCCTGCGCGGGC
>NZ_JALKFU020000095.1 GCF_023242965.2 Frankia sp. AgKG'84/4 | reverse complement strand
CCATCCGGTGGCGCCGAGCCGGCCGGCGGCGCGTCGAGCGACGCCGCGACCCCGCTCCCGTCCCCCGAACAGAGCCGGGCGGACGGCTGACGCTCGCCGGCCATCACCCGCGACCCGGCACGCCGCGGCCGTGGCTCATCCGGGGGCGGACGAGCCGGCGAGAGCCGCAGCGGGATCGTCGGCGAGCCTGACCGGGCTGAGCAGGACCGTGGTCCGCCCGCCGGCTGCGTCGATCACGACCGGCCACAGGCCGTCGTTGCGGCAGGCGCGCGCCGTCTCCACGGCCCATCCGGGCGGGTCGGTCAACGAGACGAAGGCGCCCTGGTCGGTGGACACGATGACGTGCGCACCCACCAGCGCATGGCGCAGGGCCCGTTCGCGCGGTCCGTCGCCTTCGCTGTCGAGCGGAGAACCCTGGAGGTACTCGTCCAGGCGGGGGTTCCAGCCGGAGGTGTTCACGAGCGCGGCGCGCAACCGGATGAGCCGGCCCTGCGCGACCGCCGGCCCGGCGCTGAGCCGCAGCTCAGCCTGCGCGGACCAGGTGTCCCAGACGACGCCCGTCGGTGGAGCGTCCGCCCGTTCGACCATGCGCACCCGCCGACCGGAGGGTGCGCGCAGCCGCATCGTGTCGACGGGGCGCCGGCCCGCGTCGGGGTGGGCCGGTTCCCACGGGTCCGGTCGGGCGGCGCTGAGGTGGGGCAGCCATCCGCGTGACCATCCGCCGCCGATCACCGGGGGCTGCGGGCGCCGGGCGACGAGCAGGTCGCTGATCAGCACGTCCGCGGCGACCTCTCGGGGAACGAACTCGCTGCGCTCCTCGACGTCGAGGAGCGCGGTCGAGGCGCCCGGCGCGGTGATCGCCTCCCGGACGGCCGGTCGGGACCCTCGGAGCCGGCTGGTCGCGATCTGCAGCCAGCGGACCCGCACCCGCAGCGTGGCACCGGGATCAGCGTCGATCAGCCATTCCGCGTACGCGTACGCCCGGTACCCGGGATGGCCGACCGCATAGGCCGGTGGGGTGAGCACCCCGACCATCAGGTCCGCCCCGCCGGGTGGTCCAGGACTCGCCGCACCTCGGTAGATCGCCGACTCGGCGATCTCGACCGCCCGCTCGTGCCGCGCGTCCACCGTCCTCATCGGCTTCACCCTTCGTTTCGGATTGGGCCTGATCGCTGGACCGCCGGGTCCGTTCGCCACGCGACCCGCCTCACTCGACATGACCCGTGCGGGCGGCGCCGGCACCGATCCGGCCGATCACCTCGCCGGCGTGGACCAGGATCTGCTCACCCGGACGGGCTGCGACGAGGCCGAGACCGACCTCCTCGATGCCGGCGGGAGTCCGGACCAGGGCGAGCCCGCCTGGCAGGCAGCGCACGACCTCCGCTTCGACGACGTCCTGGCGGCGGCTCACCTGTCCCGCCGCGCCGCACAGCGGTGCCCGCGGTCCGGTGTTGCCCGCCGCCGCGGTGGCCTCCCACCTGCCAAGCCGTTCGGCGCTCGCCGTGTCCCCGGCGGCCGCGGCGGTCCTCGCTGGCCCACCGTGCGGCCCGATCTGCGTGTTCATCGGCGCATCCCCGCTGGAGAGAGGCTGTTGGGGCCAACCGTACGACCGGGGTCGTGTGGTCACCAGTCGGGACGGGCCCCGGCGTTCCCCGTTCGGGCGGCACTGGCTGGGGCAGCATGGGGATGTGACGGTGGCACGGATGGACGGGGACGCGTCCTTCGACGAGTTGTGCGCCCTGGTCGCCGCGGGCGGTGTCGCGGTGGTGACCGGCGCGGGGATCTCCACCGATTCGGGGATCCCGGACTACCGAGGGCCGAACGGGGAGTTGCGGCGGCACACGCCGATGACCTATCAGGAGTTCACCGGCAAGCCGGGCGCCCGGCATCGCTACTGGGCCCGCAGCCACGCCGGCTGGCGCCAGATCGCCCGGGCCAGGCCGAACGTGAGCCATCGAGCGGTGGCCCAGCTGGAGGGGGCGGCGCTGCTCACCGGTGTCATCACCCAGAACGTGGACGGTCTGCACCAGCGTGCGGGCGCGCGGCAGGTGATCGATCTGCATGGGAACCTCGCCCGGGTCCTGTGCCCGGACTGCGGCCAGGTGAGCCCGCGGCGCGATCTTGATATCCGGCTGCGGGCGGCGAATCCCCGCTTCCACGTCACCGGCGCACTCGCCAATCCGGACGGTGACGTGACCCTGTCGGAGGAGGCGGTCGCTCGTTTCGTCATGGTGGACTGTCGCGACTGCGGCGGCAGCCGGCTGGAGCCCGACGTGGTGTTCTTCGGCGCCACCGTGCCCCGTCCTCGCGTTGCGCGGGCGTTCGAGCTGGTCGACAACGCCCGGATGCTACTGATCCTGGGTTCGTCGCTGACGGTGATGTCCGGGTACCGCTTCGTTCTGCGGGCGACGGAGCTCGGTCTTCCGGTCGGGATCGTCAACCAGGGCCAGACCCGCGGCGACAGCCGCGCGAGCTTGCGCATCGACGCGCCGCTCGCCTCGGTGCTGCCCCGCCTGGCCGAGGCGATGACCGGCTCCCCGGCGGCGTCGACCGACGTCGCGGGAGCGTCCGGCCGGCACGCGCCCGCGGTGTCCGAACCTGCCCCGCTGCGGAAGCGCCCAGCCTGAGCAGCCAGGATGGGGCAGTGACTCCGCTGACGTCCGAAGGTGTCTGATGGCACTGGTTCCGCCCTCCGCGCCGGGCAATCTGACGTTTCGTGTCGCCACCGGCGCCGACGCGGAGGCGATCGTGGCCCTCGTGCAGTCGGCCTACCGGGGGGAGCCCAGCCGGGCGGGGTGGACCACCGAGGCGGACCTGGTCGCCGGTCAGCGTACGGACACCCGGGAGGTGCGCGCCCTGCTGGCTGTCGCCGACAGCGAGATCCTGCTCGCCGAGGATCCCGCCGGTGCCCTGGTGGGCTGCTGCCAGGTGAGTCGGCGGGTCGACCTGCCGCCTCAGCAGGAACAGCCGCTTTCCCACCACGGTCTGGCCCGAACGGGCGAGGCGGCAGGCGGCGCGGACCAGGCCGATGCGGACGCGGCGGCGACCACGGTCGGTGCCTACTTCGGGATGTTTGCCGTGAGCCCCACCGAGCAGGGGGCGGGAGTCGGCGGTGCGCTGCTGGCACAGGCCGAGCGGCACGCGGCGCGAACCTGGTCGGCGGGCTGGATGGAATTGGTGGTGATCGCCCAGCGGACCGAGCTGATCGACTGGTATCTCCGGCGCGGCTACCGTCGGACCGGGCAGACCCGCCCTTTCCCCTATGACGATCCCAGTCTCGGGGAGCCGATGCGAAGCGACCTGTATTTCACCGTGCTGCGCCGCCCCCTGTCCTGAGCCCGGCGCCGGCGGCATCGACGTCCGATTCCCGCCAGCATCCCTCGCCCGCGGCGTCGAAGCTGGGGACATGACGACGGAGCGGGGACGGTTCGAGGCCGTGGCGAGCCGGGACGCACGGTTCGACGGCGCGTTCTTCTTCGCCGTGACCACGACCGGGATCTACTGCCGGCCGAGCTGCCCGGCGGTGCGGCCCAAGCGCGAGAACATCCGCTTCTTCGCCACCGCCGCTGCCGCGAACGGCGACGGCTTCCGGGCCTGCCGCCGCTGCCGGCCCGACGCGGTGCCCGGCTGCGCGGACTGGAACGTCCGCGCCGACGTGGTTGGGCGGGCGATGCGTCTGATCAGTGACGGCGTGGTCGACCGGGAGGGAGTCGTCGGGCTCGCCGCCCGACTGGGCTACAGCCCGCGCCAGCTCAACCGCCAGCTCACCGCCGAGGTGGGCGCCGGCCCGCAGGCGCTGGCCCGGGTCCGGCGGGCCCACGCCGCGAGAACCCTGCTGGCGACGTCGGACCTGCCCGCCGCGGACGTGGCCTTCGCCGCCGGGTTCGCCAGCGTGCGCCAGTTCAACGACACCATCCGAACGGTCTACGCGGCCACGCCGGGGGAGCTTCGCGGCTCGCGGCGGGCCACGCCGGCCCTGACCCGTCCGGACGGGGCGGCGCGACCGGACGGGGCGGCCCGTTCGGACGGGGCGGGCGGGTGCGAACGGGCGGGGCTCCTGCTGCGGCTGGGCTACCGGCCGCCGTTCGAGATCGCCGCTCTGCTCGATTTCCTCGGCCGGCGTGCGCTGGCCGGTGTGGAGGAGATCGTCGGCGCTCCCGGTGACCGCGTGTACCGCCGGACGCTGCGGCTGCCCCGCGGCCACGGCATCGCGGAGGTCGCCGAACGGTCCGTCGCCGACGGCGATGGAACGCTGGCATGCCGGCTGGTGCTGAGCGACCTGCGTGATCTTGGTGTGGCGGTCGCGCGGCTGCGCTGCCTGCTCGATCTCGACGCCGACCCGCTGGCCGTCGCCGACCGGCTGGCGACCGAGCCGACGCTGGGCGAGCTGGTGAGGACTCGGCCGGGCCTGCGCACGCCGGGAGCGGTCGATCCGCACGAGATCGCGGTGCGGGCGGTGCTCGGCCAGCAGGTGTCCCTGCTGGCCGCCCAACGGCTCGGCAGGGCGCTGGTCGCTGCCCGCGGCGAGCCGCTGCCGACGCCAAGTGGGGGCCTGACCAGGCTGTTTCCGCGCGTTGACGATCTGGCCGGCGCGGAGCTGGGCGAGTTGGGGATGCCCGCGGCCAGGCGCGAGACGCTGCGGACGCTCGCCGGGTCCCTCGCCGAGGGCACCGTCGCACTCGACGTCGGCGTCGACCGCGACGCGGCGCAGGCGGCGCTGCTGAGCGTGCGGGGCATCGGCCCATGGACCGCCGCCTACATTCGGATGCGCGCACTCGGCGATCCGGACGTGCTGCCCCCCGGTGACGCCGCACTGCGTTCGGTGGCCCGCCGACACGGCCTTGACCTGCGGAGGTCCACCCACTGGTCACCGTGGCGCAGCTACGCCACCCACCAGCTGTGGGCTGCGGCCGGCACGCCGGCCGGGACCAGTACCACCGGATCAGGAGAGCGAACCAGCCAGACCGGAGCAGGAGAAGGGACAGCCCGGTGAAGCTCTACACGACCATGCCCAGCCCGATCGGGGAGCTGCTGCTGGCGGGCACCGAGCCCGACGAGGCCACCGCCGGCCTCCTACTGATGGCGCTCAGCATGACCCGCCAGCGCGCAGCGGTGACCCCCGGACCGGACTGGCGGCAGGCGCGCGAACCGTTCGCCGACGTCATCCGCCAGCTCGGCGCCTACTTCGACGGCGAGCTGCGCACGTTCGATCTCACCCTGCGCACCCGCGGATCAGCCTTCCAGGAACGGGTGTGGCTCGCGCTGGAGGCGATCCCGTACGGCACGACGATCAGCTACGGCCAGCTCGCCGCCAGGATCGGCGCCGGCCCGGCGGACGCCCGGGCCGTCGGCACGGCCGTCGGCGCGAACCCGCTGCTGCTTCTCCGGCCGTGTCATCGGGTCATCGGCGCGGACGGAGCGCTACGCGGCTACGCGGCCGGTCTCGACCGCAAGGAGTTCCTGCTGCGCCTGGAGGGGACGCTCCCACCCGCCCTGGAGCTCGCCGCCCCGCCCTCGGACCGCCGCGCCCGGCCGGTGAGACCGTGAGTGGCCCGGCCGGGGCACGCGAGAACCAGCAGGCGTGGTCGGCCATCCCAGCCGCGTGGTCAACCGTGGACGCCGAGGCGGTCCGCGCCGGGCTGGACGAGGCCGGCCATGCCCTGACCGGGCCGGTGCTCACCAGCGCGGACTGCCAGCGGCTGGCGGGCCTGCTCGCGGAGCCGGCCCGGTTCCGGGCCACCGTCGACATGGCCCGCCACCGGCTCGGTGCGGGGGAGTACCGCTACTTCGACCATCCGCTTCCCGCGCCGGTCCAGGAGCTGCGGGCCGCCTTCTACGAGTTGCTGCGACCGGTGGCGTTGCGCTGGGCCGCCCGCCTGGGTCGCCCCGGTCCCTGGCCGGACACTCTCGACGCCTGGCTCGCCACCTGCCATCGCGCCGACCAGCGAAAGCCCACCCCGCTGATGCTGAGCTACCGAGCCGGGGACTGGAACGCGCTGCACCAGGATCTCTACGGCGAGCTGATCTTCCCGCTGCAGGTCGTGATCGGCCTTGACACCCCCGAAGCGGACTACACCGGCGGTGAGTTCCTGCTCGTCGAGCAGCGGCCTCGCGCCCAGTCCCGGGGCACAGCCCTGGTTCTGCCACGCGGGCACGCCCTGGTCTTCACCACCCGCGACAGACCGGTGCCCTCCGCCCGTGGTTGGTCCGCCACGGCGGTACGCCACGGCGTGAGCACCGTCCGCTCGGGCCAGCGGCGCACCCTGGGACTGATCTTCCACGACGCCGCCTGAACCGCGCGCCATGGCCCGGCCCGGGGATGGTGGCGGGACCGAACGGGCCAGGCCGACCCGAACGGGCCAGTTCGGCGCGGAGCGGACGAGGGTGTGGGGGCCGTTCGGGTGGTGCATAGTCCGAAGTGGCGGCACAGGCGATCGGGCCAGGCCCCCTGGCCGTGACTGGAGGCATCGATGACCACCATCCAGGACCCCCACCTGACCGAGATCCGCGACGTGGAGCCGCTCACGCCCGAGGGCTGCGGTGAATGCCTGCGCCTCGGCGGCCGGTGGGTGCATCTGCGACTGTGTCTGACCTGCGGTTCCGTCGGCTGCTGCGACTCCTCACCCGCGCGGCATGCCAGCGCCCACGCGGCGAGCCACGACCATCCGATCGTCCGTTCGTTCGAACCCGGCGAGGACTGGCGCTGGTGCTACGTCGACGAAACCTTCGTCTGACCTGACCTGACCTGACCTGACCTGACCTGGCCGGGTTGGGTTGGGCTGGGCTGGGTTGGGTCGACCCGCGCTGGTCCGATTCCGCTGACACGGGTGGGACCGCCGGGTTTCGGCGGCCCCACCACGGTCAGCCCTTGACGCAGAGGACGGCGCGCAGTTCGGCGACGACGTCGACCAGATCCCCCTGGGCGGCGATCACGGCGTCGATGTCCTTGTAGGCGGCCGGGATCTCGTCCAGGACGCCCCGGTCCTTGCGGCATTCCACGCCGCGGGTCTGGGCGGCGAGGTCGGCGACGGTGAACGTGCGACGGGCCTTGTTGCGGCTCATCGTGCGTCCGGCGCCGTGGCTGGCGGAATGGAACGAATCGGGGTTGCCCCGGCCACGCACCAGGTAGGAGCGCGTGCCCATCGAGCCGGGAATAATGCCATATTCGCCGGCACGGGCGGAGATGGCACCCTTGCGGGTGACCAAGACGTCCGCGCCGAAATGGTGCTCGGCGGCGACATAGTTGTGATGGCAGTTCACGAGCGCGAACTCGCGGTTGCCGGCGTGCGGCCCGTCGGTCGGCGGGGTCGGAACACGAAGCTCGGGCAGCAGGGTGCGCAACGCGTCGACCGCGGCGGCGAGCATCGCGTCGCGGTTGCGCCGCGCGTAGCTCTGGGCCCAGTCAAGGTCATGGCGGTAGGCCCGCATCTGCTCGGTGCCCGCGAGGAACACGGCCAGGTCCGGGTCGGGCAGGCTCGCGTTGTGTTCGAGCGTGCGGGCGATCGCGATGTGCGCCTCGGCGAGTTCCTTGCCGATGTTGCGGGAGCCGGAGTGCAGCATGATCCACACCGCGCCGTCGGTGTCCAGGCAGACCTCGATGAAATGGTTGCCAGAACCTAACGTTCCCAGCTGGGCCATCGCCCGGTCCAGCCGGCCGGAGACCCGCGGGTGGAGCTCATCGAACGTCGACCACAGGTCGTCCTGGCCGCGCGCGCGGTCGGTCGGCTGCCGATGGCGCGACATCCCGACCGGGATCGCCGCCTCCAGTGCCTTACGCAGGCCACCGAGGTCATCGGGGAGGTCCTCGGCCCTCAGATTGGTGCGCGCCGCCGCCATCCCGCAGCCGATGTCGACGCCGACCGCCGCCGGCGACACGGCATCGCGCAGCGCGATCACGGAGCCGACGGTCGCCCCGTAACCGAGGTGCACATCGGGCATGACCGCGACGTGATGGTGGACGTACGGCAACGAGGCGACATTGCGAAGCTGGTCCAGCGCGGTGCTTTCGACGTCTTCCGGCCGGGTCCACAGCCAGATCGGATGGGCGGCCGTGTCGAGCGTCGCGACAGGGCTCATAGTCGGTTCACTCCCTTGAAATGTAAATGGTCCTGGACGCCGCTGCGTCCCGCAAAGAACAGTCAAGACCACGCGTCGGGCCGGATAGGGACAGGGGAACGGACGGGCATTGCCGCCGCGCCGCAACCTCGCCGGGTCGAGCGCTGCGGTCCTGTCCTAAGCCGGTGGAAAGGCGGATTCGCCGGCCGCCTCCCCGGGTTCCGGCTGGTCTGGCCGCCATGTGCAGGATGGCCGATCCGTGTCCGGTACGCGAATGAATTTAACGCGCGCCAGTCGCGCAACCGGGATCGTCCGGTGCCGGTCATCGCGGCGGTGCGCCGCCAGGCGGCAGGCGGGGCGCCGCGCGCAGGAGGTCCACCAGCGATCGCAGCTGCGCTGGAACCGCCTCGGTGAAGGTCTGCACGTACCGCTCACCGGCCCGGTCGATCTCCAGAACGTGCGTATACCTGTCCGCGCCGGGCCCGGGGTCGACGCCGGACACGGGCGCGTCGGCGGCACCGTCCCAGACCTTCTCGACGAGGTGGCGCAGCCGCGTCGCCTCCTGGGCGGACAGGTTGGCCGTGTCCAGGCCGCGCCGCGTCGGGCGGCCCAGCAGGCCGCCCGATCGGGTCAGCGCCACGCGCACACGGGCAGGTTCGCCGGCCATGGAAGCCATTCTCCCGCACCGTCCGGGGCGGGGCGGGGCGGTCCGCGATCGTGCGTCGGCGCAGAGCCGCCGGTGGCGTGTCCGGATGCGGCAGGAAATATTTCCCTAACCTGCTGGGTGCCCTTCCTGAGTGCCCGTTCTCCGGCGGTTCACAATCGAGGTGGATTTTTTCACTGGTATCCGACGGTCGGACGTCCCAGGGGTCTCGCCGTGCGCGGGCGGGTAGGAGTGCGACGTGATTGTCGTTCGGCGATCCGGCGTTCTCCCTGTACCGGGAGCGCGTAGTGTCCTGCCGGTATACCGCTCCATTTTCGATGGTTTCCGATCGTAGGACGTCCTGCGATCCTGCGGGTTGGGAGGGACAGTCGGCATGGATGTCGCGCAGCGACCGGAGCCGATTTCCGAACGGCCGACGGCACGGTCGGCATCGGCCGCCGTGGCCGCGGTGGCGCCGCCGTCACCCGCTGCCGCGGCGGACCCGGCGGTCAGGACCACCGGCACAGTTCCAGGCACTGTCCCGGCCCCCGCCGGGCATCCGGGCCGGGCGGCGCAGGCGGGCCCGCCCGGTCCGTCCTCGCAGTCGGGCGGCGCTCGTCCGGCGGGCGAACTCGCCGACGTCGGCATCCAGTTGCTGGCGCCGGACGGCACCCGGGTCAGCGACCCCCGCTTCACCGCGCTCGCCGATCACGACCTGTGCCGTGAGTTCTACGCGTCCATGGTGCTCGCGCGTCGCCTCGACGAGGAGGCGACCGCCCTGCAGCGCCAGGGCGAGCTGGTCCTGTGGATCCCGTGCCGCGGGCAGGAGGCGGCGCAGGTCGGCTCGGCGCAGGCCGTCGGCCCGCGGGACTTCATCTTCCCCAGCTACCGGGAACACGCCGTCGCCTGGCATCGCGGGATTCCCGCCGCCGAGGTGCTCCGGTTGTTGCGCGGCATCAGTCACGACGGCTGGGACACCCACGCCCACAACATGGCGAACTACACGATCGTTCTCGCCTCGCAGACCCTGCACGCCGTCGGCTACGGGATGGGTGTGCTCCTCGACGGCGCCGTCGGCACCGGCGACCCCGAGCGGGACACCGCCGTGCTCGTCTACCTCGGTGACGGCGCGATGAGCCAGGGGGATGCGAACGAGGCGTTCGTCTGGGCGGCGAGCTTCGGCGCCCCGGTCGTGTTCCTCTGCCAGAACAACGGCTGGGCGATCTCCACGCCGACGAGCCGCCAGTCGCCGGTGCGCCTGTCCCGGCGCGCCGACGGGTTCGGCTTCCCCGGCCTGCGCGTCGATGGCAACGACGTGCTCGCCATGCACGCCGTCACCAGCTGGGCGCTCGCCCACGCCCGCTCCGGCGGCGGCCCGGTCCTCATCGAGGCCAGCACCTACCGGATGGCTCCGCACACCACCTCCGACGACGCGACCCGCTACCAGCCCGCGGACGAGGTCGCCTCCTGGGCCGCCCGCGACCCGATCGAACGGCTGCGCCGCATGCTCGCCCGCGACGTGCCCGCCGGCTGGTTCGACGAGGTTCGCACCGGCGCCGACGACGCCGCCGCGGACCTGCGCCGCGCCTGCCTCGCCCTGGACCCGCCGCCCGCCGCCACCCTGTTCGGCCACGTCAGCGCCGAGGAGACCCCCGACCAGCGCGCCCAACGCGAATGGTTCACCGCCTACCGCGACTCGTTCCTGTAGGTAGGCCCCTCGCGCCTGGTTACCGCTGTTCGACCCGGCGGTAGGGAGTTGCGGACCGCTCAGCGGCCGTCAACCCCGCTTCGCCATCCCGGCGGTTCGCGGTCAGACGTCTGGCGATCTGGCACCGGGGCGGGCGGCGACCTCGCGGGCCACCCGCTCGAACGCGAGGACGCCCGGGTGTGCCGGGGCCGGCAGCCGCACCAGCACCGTCTGCGCCGGCGCGATGTCCTCCACCGGGATGAAGCGCAGATCCGGGCGGCTGTGGTACGTCGCCAGTGAGGCCGCCGCGATGTTCACCCCCAGCCCAGCCGCGCACATCTCCACCATCTCCTCCACCGATCGCGCCAGCGTGCCCCGGCGCGGCGACGACCCGTCCGGGCGAGGATCGACCACCCACCAGTTGACGACATCGACCGGGCCCGGCGCGACGATGAACGTCTCGTCGTTGGTCTCGCAGATCCGCACGGATCGCCGCCCGGCCAGCGGATGGGCCGAAGCGACGACGAGGACACGCGGCTCGCTCCAGATCCGCACCTTCCGCAGCCGGGTCGGCCTCGAGGGCAGCGGATCCGGAAGAAACGCGACATCGACCCGCCCTTGGAGCAACGCGTCCACACCCTCAGTGAAGCCGAGTCGGCGGGCCGCCAGGCGCACCCCCGGGATCCGCTCGCGGGCCGCCGCGAGAATTGGAGTCGTCACCGGCACGGTCGCGACGATGCCGACCCGCAGCACCGGATCGGCCCGTTCCCGCAACCGCGCCGACCAGTCGACGATGTCGTCGTGGGCGTGAAGCACCGGACCGACCAGCCCCTGCAGCTCGCGGCCCTCGTCTGTCAGCTCCACCCGCCGGGAGTTTCGAACGAACAGTCGGACGCCGAGGCTCGCCTCGAGCCGGGTGATCCGCTCGCTCAACGATGGCGCGGTGATGTGCAGCGACTCCGCGGCGTGCCCGAAATGCAGCTCCTCGGCGAGTACCGCGAAGTATCGCAAGCTGGACAGCGAGAGTTCCATGCACATCCCGATCATTCGGCCCTGCCGAATGATAGTCGTACTTGTCCGTCTGGCGTTCGGCCCCACCGGAACGCCAGGGTGGACAGACGCCACCGTCGTGGCGATGCGCCAGCGACCCCGAGGACCGGCCAGGGCCGACCTTCGCGCACCGCGCACCCACACACAGGTCGGCGACGGCGGCACTACTCTCGACACGCCAGGGACGTCACTGTTGTGATCATCAAGGGGTCTGCTTTGCGGCCACGTGCGCTGGGGTGTTTCGCATGACCGCCGTCGATCGCGATCGCGGTGCTGAGCTGGTCTCGGTGAATCCGGTGACGGGGGCGGTCGTGGGGCGGTTCCCGGTGCACGGTGCGGCCGACGTGGCGGCGGCGCTGGAGCGGGCGCGAGCGGCGGCGGGTTGGTGGGCGAAGCTGGGTGCGGACGAGCGCCGGGCGCGCCTGTTGCGCTGGGCGGCGTACCTGGCCGGGCAGGACGGTGAACTCGTCGCGTTGCTGCACGAGGAGAACGGGAAGGTCGCCGCCGACGCGCGGATCGAGTTGCTGACCGCGTTGGAGCACATCCGCTGGGCTGCCCGCCAGGCCCGGAGGGTGCTGCGCACCAGGCGGGTGCTGCCAGGGCCGTTCCTCGCCGATCACACTGCGCGGGTGGAGTACCGGCCGCTGGGCGTCGTCGGGGTGATCGGGCCGTGGAACTATCCGATCCTGACACCGGTCGGGTCGATCGCCTACGCGCTGGCTGCCGGGAACACGGTCGTGTTCAAGCCCAGCGAGCACACCCCGGCGCTGGGGACCCGGCTGGCGCGGACGTTCGCCGAGGCGAACCCGGACGCGCCGGCCGGCGTGCTGGGCGTGGTGACCGGGTTCGGTGCGACGGGTGCCGCGTTGTGCGCCGCTGGTGTCGACAAGATCGCGTTCACCGGGTCGGCGGCGACCGGGCGGGCGGTGATGGCGGCCTGCGCGTCGACCCTGACGCCGGTCGTCGTCGAGTGCGGCGGGAAGGACCCGATGGTCGTCGCCGACGACGCCGACACCCGCGCGGCGGCACGGGCGGCGGCCTGGGGGGCGATGTCCAACGGCGGGCAGACCTGCGCCGGCGTCGAACGCGTCTACGTGACCCGGGCGGCCGCCGAACCATTCCTCGCCGAACTGCGCAGGGCCCTCGATGGCATCCACCCGGGCGCCGGCCCGGATGCCTCCTACGGCCCGATGACGATGCCCGGCCAGCTCGACGTGGTGCGCCGCCACGTCGACGACGCGCTCGCCCACGGCGCGTACGCGCTGGTCGGCGGGAGGAAGTCGGTGGGCGAGGTGTTCGTCGAGCCGGTCGTGCTCGTCGACGTGCCCGAGGACAGCGCCGCCGTGCAGGAGGAGACGTTCGGCCCGACGCTCACCGTGCGCACCGTCGCCGACGTCGACGAGGCCGTCGAACTCGCCAACGGCACCGCCTACGCGCTGGGCGCGACGGTGTTCTCCCGCCGTCACGGTGACGAGATCGCCTCCCGTCTCGACGCCGGAATGGTGTCCGTCAACGCCGTGCTGTCATTCGCCGCGATCCCGGGGCTGCCCTTCGGCGGCAGCGGCGAGAGCGGGTTCGGTCGGGTGCACGGACCTGAGGGGCTGCGCGAGTTCGCCCGGCCCCGCTCCGTCGCCACCCGCCGCCTGGCCCTGCCCGGCACCACCCTGACGACCTTCCGCCGCCCACCCGGACTACTCGCCGCCGTGGCCCGCGCCGCCCGCCTGCGCCACGGCGGCGCCCGCCGCGCC